>DASZVX010000162.1:0-8175 GCA_035547255.1 Hyphomicrobium sp. | reverse complement strand
TGGAGAAGGTCCGCCGGACTATCAGGCAAGCTTCTTCGTTCGATCAGGGGGCAGCTTTGTCGGCGCTCCCGGCGGCGGCAATCTCAGATGGTCCGACGTCAGTCGCGGATTCAACAACTCGACACCTGGTGACAACGGTCGACGCAACATCGTCCGCTACGAATCTCCAACCATCGCGGACTTCGCCTACTCGGTATCTTGGGGAGAAGGCGATATTTGGGACACGGCGCTTATCTATAAGGGCGGCTTCGGCGACTTCAATGTGAACGCGCGTGCTGGTTACGGTCACTCGGCGAGTGAAAAAGTCAATCTTTGCCACACAGGTCCGGCCGGCTTCCATGCCGATTGCGAATGGTGGGGCGTCTCAGGGTTTATCCAGCATAAGCCGACCGGCCTCTTCCTCTTCTCGGGATATGGCCAGCAGATCGACAATACCCGCGCGGACGACGTTACTGTTGGAAACCCGGCGCTCGTCGATAAGACGGACGATGTCTGGTACGTGCAGGGAGGCATCGAGACCAAATGGTTTTCACTTGGTAAAACCAACGTCTTCGCGAATTATCGCCACGACTCACCGGGCTCGAACGTGACCAACGGCACGTTGCGCACCCAGCATACCGACATCGACTACATTTCGGGTGGCTTGGCTCAATACATCGATAACGCGGAAATGATGCTCTATCTCGTTTATCAGCATGCCGACGGCAACGTGCTGATTAGCGACGATACCGAAAGCACGAGCCTCGACCGTTTGCAGCAAGTTATTGTCGGCGCCAAGATAAACTACTGACACACTGAGGACATCTGGTACTCCCGTCAGATCTTCCATGAGAGGGGTGGCTTGCCGGCCGCCCTTCTTTTTCTTTGTGGACGTCAATGGCTGGCCGGGCTCCCTCACCTGTCTACTGATGCAAGATAGCTACTAAGCTATTTCGAATTTATCAGAGGGTCTCCGTCCAGATTGACAGGGACGGGCAATTCCATCACGTCCAACATGACGGACGATGAGTCTAACAAATTGGAATGGCCGGAACTGGGAATGTAATGAGGGGGGTGTCAGGCCTTAGGAGCGCACTGATATTCGGTGCTGCCGCGTTAGCCTGGGCATATTCGCTGCCGGCGGCCGCAGCAGGCCTTGGCGGTGATTGCTGTGCCGATCTTGAGGAGCGCATTGCCGAACTCGAGGCGACGGCCGCGCGCAAGGGCACTCGCAATGTCAGCCTGACAATCGCCGGCTGGGTGAACGAGGAAATCGCTTTTTGGGATGACGGAACCGAACGCGATGCCTACGTCGGGACAAACCCCGTCCAGCAATCGCGATTTAAGTTTTTGGGCGAAGCCAGGATCGATAAAGACTGGTCCGCAGGGTACCTCATAGAAATCGGGGTCAACGGCTACCCCGGTGGACAATGGGACCAAACAAGTCCGAGCAGCAAGAGCGCAACCACCCCCGACAACGGGGTGACTGTCCGCCGGAGCAGTTGGCACCTGAAAAACAATAAGTACGGCCGCGTCTTGGTCGGCATGGATGCGGTGACGACATATCACCTCCTTGCCGAATCCGACTCGACGATGACGCGCAAAATATATCACGATGAGGCGCAGCCTGATTTCCAGGCCAAATTCTTCATCCGTGATCGGTCGGGCAATTTCGTCAAAGCCGGCGGCAGCACGCCGTTGCGCTGGAATGACGTTCTCCGCGGTTACAACAACTCGACGCCGGGTAACGGCGTTCGTCGTAACATCGTCCGTTACGATTCCCCGACGATCTCAGGCTTTACCGCATCGGCGTCTTGGGGAGAGAGTAATCTCTGGGATACGACGCTCGTATATCAGGGTGCTTTTGGAGATTTCCTGGTCAACGGAAGGACCGGATACGGTCATTCTTCGGACGGCGCTTCGACGCAATGCCACACCATACCGACTGCCGGGGAAAACGGCGATTGTACGTGGTGGGGCGTATCGGGCTTTGTTCAACACAAGCCGACCGGCATGTTCGTTCTTGCGAGCTATGGGGAGCAGATCGATGACTCGCGCGCTCAGTATGCGTTGCAGCCGAACCTCGTCGACAACACGGATACCACGTGGTTCGTGCAGGCAGGCGTCGAGTACAAATGGAATTCGCTCGGCAAGACGAACATTTTCGGCGAATACCGCCACGATGACCCTGGCTCGAACGTCTCTGCATCGGGCGTTTTACGAACGCAGGGCGCCGAAATCAATTTCTGGACAGCAGGCGCAATTCAACATCTCGATTCTGCCGATGCGATGCTCTACCTGCTCTATCAACATGCCGATGGCAACGTCGAAGCCAACCTCACGAGCGGCCTGACGAATGTTCAAATCAACCAGTTTCAGCAGGTCATCGCGGGAGTAAGGTACGCGTTCTGACGCCCAAGTTTGACCGGTAGCGGCTGAAAACCATCGGTTTGAAGCGAGCTCGGTTTCCATTACTTCCAAGTATTTCGGGCGTCCACAGGTTTGCCATAGCGCCCGCCGCAATGGCGCCATCGCATAAGCTCAGCAATTTTTCTTCGTTCCGCCGATATGCTTAGCCGGTTATCCGTGCTTGCAGAGGGTCGGCGAGGAAAAAGGCGGCGCGTGATGGGGATGGTCGGAAAGCAGGTGAACGCTGATCCACAACACGCCGAGAGCGCCGCAACCAAGCTCTCGATCATCGTCGGAGAAAACCTCCGGCACCTACGCCGCAAGTGTGGTCTCTCCCTCGAACAATTGGCAGCCAAATCCGGCGTCAGCCGGGCAATGCTCGGTCAGATCGAGACTGGCAAAAGCGCGCCGACCATCAATCTCCTCGGACGTATCGCCGAGGCCTTAAAAGTTACGGTGCCAAGCCTCATCTCGAATCCGGCCTCGGGTGGCGCCGTGGTCGTTCCCCGCGATCGGGCGACCGTGCTGGCCTCGAGCGATGGCGGCTTCACGTGTCGCGCATTATTCCCGTGGGGCGATCCGCAGAGCATCGAGATTTATGAGGTGACGATTGCCGCTCATCATAGTGAAGATGTTGCGGCCCACGAGCCGGGCGTTAAGAAAGCGCTCGTCGTATTGGTCGGCGAAGTTGAAGTAACTGTTGCAGGAGATTCTCCAGCGCACCTTTCCGAAGGCGACGCAATTCTCTTCAATGCCGATTCCACGCACAAGCTTCACAACCCCGGCGACAAAGACGCCAAGGTATTTCTCGTCGTCGCCCCCTTCGATCGCGGCAGATCCTACCCGCGCGGCGTCTGAACGCCCTCTTTAGCAGTCTGATCCCCGCGCATTCCATGCAGAGGAATATGATTAGCAGGTCTTCTTCGTTCGAAGGCGCGCGCCTCTCGCATAGTTTGCAGAACATTCGCTTTAGTGGAAAATTTTGAGGCTTGGGACGATGAGCGGGGGTGTGAACAAGCGGGTCTTGCCGGGATTCGGGCTGTCGCTCGGATTTACGCTCGTTTACCTCTCGCTGATCGTTCTTATTCCGTTGTCGGCCGTCTTTCTGAAATCGTCGGCAATGACGTCGGAGGAATTCTGGAACGCTGTGGCGGCACCGCGTGTCGTGGCATCCTATCGGCTGACATTCGGTGCATCGCTTCTCGCCGCCTGCATCAACTCCGTCTTCGGCCTGCTGCTCGCGTGGGGCCTCACGCGTTATACGTTTCCTGGCCGAAAGCTCATCGACGCGCTGATCGACTTGCCTTTTGCATTGCCGACGGCCGTCGCGGGCATCGCGCTAACGGCGATTTACGCAAAGAACGGCTGGATCGGCAGCCTGCTCGAGCCGCTCGGCATCAAGATCGCTTTCGGTCCGGCAGGCGTTCTGGTCGCCTTGATTTTCATCGGTCTGCCGTTCGTCGTTCGGACGGTCCAGCCGGTTCTCGAAGATCTCGAAACCGAGTTCGAGGAAGCAGCAGCAAGCCTCGGCGCAAACCGTTGGCGATCGTTCCAGCGCGTCGTCTTCCCGACGCTATTGCCCGCGCTGTTGACGGGATTTGCGCTCGCATTTGCGCGCGCCGTCGGAGAATACGGATCGGTGATCTTTATCGCGGGCAACATTCCGATGGTTTCGGAAATCACGCCGCTGATCATCATCACAAAACTCGAGCAGTTCGATTATCGCGGCGCGACCGCGATCGCCGCTGTGATGCTCGTCATCTCCTTCGTCATGCTTCTCATTGTGAATGCGTTGCAGGCTTGGAATGCCCATCGCTTTGGAAGGACAGTCTGATGCCCGTCGCTGCAACATTCGATACGCGCGTCCAGGGTGCGCGTAGATTCGAGACCAACCCTGCAACACGGGATGCTGGGTGGGTCAAGGTCGTTGTTCTGGGTCTCGGACTGACCTACTTCGTCGTCTTTCTTTTGCTTCCGCTCATCGCTGTCTTCGTCGAAGCATTTCGCAAAGGCACTGAAACTTATTTTTCCGCGCTCGTTGAGCCCGATGCTTTGTCGGCAATCCAGTTGACGTTGCTCGCGGCTGCGATCGCGGTTCCGTTGAACCTGATCTTTGGCCTGGCGGCCGCGTGGGCGATCGCGAAGTTCGAATTTCGCGGAAAAAACTTACTGATTACGCTCATCGATCTGCCGTTTTCCGTTTCACCCGTTGTCGCCGGTTTGATTTACGTCCTTGTGTTCGGGCGGCAAGGCTGGCTCGGTCCTTGGCTCGGCGCGCACGACATCAAGATCATATTTGCCGTGCCTGCGATCGTTCTCGCGACAATCTTCGTCACGTTTCCATTTATTGCGCGCGAGCTCATTCCGCTGATGCAGGCGCAAGGACGCGAGGAGGAGGAAGCAGCCATTTCTCTCGGCGCATCCGGTTTTCAGACGTTCCTTCGCGTCACTATTCCGAACATAAAATGGGCGCTTCTTTACGGCGTCGTTCTCTGCAACGCGCGTGCGATGGGCGAATTCGGCGCCGTGTCCGTCGTTTCGGGACACATCCGCGGCGAGACGAATACGATGCCGCTCTATGTCGAAATTCTTTACAATGAATACCAATTCGCAGCGGCATTTGCGGTTGCATCGCTGCTCGCTCTATTGGCGCTCGTGACGCTGGCGCTGAAGACCTACGTCGAGTGGCGCGCAAGCAGACCCCTTGCGGAAGGACAAGGCCGATGAGCATCGAGGTTCGGAACGTCGATAAAACGTTCGGCACGTTCAAGGCGCTCGCTAACGTTTCGCTCAATTTTCCGGACGGCGAGCTGGTTGCACTGCTCGGTCCGTCGGGATGCGGGAAGACGACACTGCTCCGCGTGATCGCGGGACTCGAGCACGCCGACAGTGGTCGCATCATTCTCGACGGCGATGACGCGACGAACAAGGATGTACGCCAGCGGCACGTTGGATTTGTCTTCCAGCACTACGCCCTGTTCCGGCATCTGACGGTGTTCGAGAATATCGCGTTCGGACTACGTGTCCGCCCGCGCGGCGAACGGCCGAGTGAAAAGGAAATCCGTGCCAAGGTCGGGCAGCTTCTGGAGCTTGTGCAACTCTCTTGGGTCGCGAGCCGCTTCCCGTCGCAGCTTTCGGGCGGCCAACGCCAGCGCATTGCGCTCGCACGCGCGCTCGCCGTCGAACCGCGAGTGCTTCTGCTTGACGAGCCGTTCGGTGCGCTCGACGCGAAAGTGCGCAAAGAACTTCGGCGTTGGCTCAGAACGCTGCACGACGAGCTTCATATCTCATCGATCTTCGTTACCCACGATCAGGAGGAAGCGCTTGAGGTCTCCGACCGGATCGTCCTCATCAACAAGGGACGAGTCGAGCAGATCGGGCCGCCGAAAGATATCTATGAGCAGCCAGCGACGGCGTTTGCTTATGGGTTCATGGGCTCGGTTAACGAATTTCGAGGCCGCATCGAAGGAGACTACGTGCGCGTCGGGGATGAACGCCTTCGTCATCATGCCGGACATTTTGAGGACGGACAGCAGGTCGTGGCATTCGTCCGGCCGCATGAAACCGAAATAGTACCGGATGTCTCCTCTGACGACGGCATTACGGCGAGCGTCCACCGAATTCTTGGCACAGGCGCCGTCGCACGTGTAGAATTGGTGGCGAACGGCGATGCTCGTCAGGGCCGTAAAGACTTCTTCGAGGTCGAAATTCCGGGCGCCGAGGCAGCTTCGCTTGGGCTCGCCACGGGGCAGCGCGTGAAAATCAGAAGTCGTCGCCTCAGCATTTTTCCCGAACAGAACGGTATCTCCGCGTCGTGAACTTTCAGCAGCTCCGCATCATCCGCGAAACGTTACGGCGCAATTTCAATCTCACCGAGGTTGCGAATGCGCTTTACACGTCGCAATCCGGCGTTTCGAAGCACATCAAGGATTTGGAAGACGAGCTTGGCGTCGAACTCTTCATCCGTCGCGGCAAAAGACTTTTAGGCTTGACCGAGCCAGGAAAGGAGTTGGCGCAAATCGTCGAACGCATCCTGCTCGACACGGCCAATATCAAACGCCTCGCCGATCAGTTCTCAAAATCAGATCGCGGCGAGATCACCATCGCGACGACGCACACGCAGGCGCGCTATGCGCTTCCCGGTCCGATCGCCGCTTTCCGCAAGGAGTTTCCGAACGTCCATCTTGTGCTGCAGCAGGGATCGCCGCGAGAGATCGCTGCCATGCTGAATGACGGCTTGGCAGATATCGGCATCGCGACGGAAGCTTTGGAAAGCACGCCGGACCTTGTCTCGTTTCCTTATTATTCCTGGCACCACGGCATCATCGTGCCGAAGGGACATGCGTTGGAGAGCGCCAAGCCGCTGACCATCGAGAAAATCGCCGAGTGGCCGATCATCACCTATCACGGAGGCTTCACCGGCCGTCCTGGGGTCGATGCGACATTCGCCAAGGCAGGCTTGGCGCCAGACATCGTGATGGTCGCGCTCGATGCCGACGTCATCAAGACGTACGTCGAGGTTGGGCTTGGCGTGGGGATTGTCGCGTCGATGGCTTACGACAAGGAGAGAGATGCGGGCCTGAGGCTGCTCGACAGCGATCATCTTTTTCCGAAGACAACGACACGCATCGCATTGCGTCGCGGGCGGTTCTTGCGCCGTTTCGCCTACCGCTTCATCGAGCTGTGCGCGCCCGATCTTACCGAAAAAGTCGTCAAGGCCGGTACCGAAACTTCAGCCGAGGCCTGAGCTCTCTTGCGAGACCCTGAACCCATCGGTCTCATTAGATTTTCTTCGCCTTCAAGGCGCGGAACCACTGCAGGCTGTCGTATGTCGAGGTGCGCGGTTTGTATTCGCAGCCGATCCAGCCCCGATAGCCGACACGATCTAGGTGATCGAAGATGAATGGGAAATTGATTTCTCCCGTTCCAGGTTCATGTCGCCCCGGAGTATCCGCGATCTGCACGTGCGCGATATGTGGGAGGAACTTGTCGATCGTCGGCGTGAGATCTCCCTCCATGATCTGCATGTGATAGACGTCGTACTGAAGGCGCAGATTTGGCGCCTCGACGCTCTCGAGCACATCCGCGGCTTTGGCGGTGGAATCCAGAAAATAGTTCGGAACGTCACGCGTGTTGATCGCCTCGATCAGCAACGTCATGCCTTCGTCCGCAAGGGCACGCGCCGCGAACGTCAAGTTCTCGATGTAGGTCTTGCGCATCGCCCGATGATCGGCACCGACCGGTGCGGTCCCTGCGAGACAGTGAAGCTGCGTGCACCCGAGTGCCTTCGCGTATTTGACGGCGCGCGCCACGCCTTCACGGAATTCCCCGACAAGGTTCGGGTAGATTGCGATGCCGCGATCCCCGGCAGTCCAGTTACCTGCTGGCAGATTGAAGAGCACTTGCATAAGGCCATTCGCCTTGAGCCGCGCCGCGAGATCGTCAGCATCGTAATCGTAGGGAAAGAGAAATTCGACGCCGTCGAACCCGGCCGAAGCCGCCGCGTCAAAGCGGTCGAGAAAGGGGAGGTCGGTGAAGAGCATCGACAGGTTGGCCGCGAATTTCGGCATGGGTTCGCTTTCGTTGAGGGGATGCCGCCTAGGCGTCGAGACGCGCCTCGCGGGCTGCGCGAAGACGACGGAAATCGTCTCCGGCGTGGTAGGAGGAGCGAGTCAGCGGCGAAGCGGAAACTTGAAGGAACCCTTTGGCATAGGCCGATCCCGCTAGGCCTTCGAATTCTTCCGGCGGTACGTAACGTTCGACGGCGGCATGCTTTCGCGTCGGCTG
>DASZVX010000161.1:0-39015 GCA_035547255.1 Hyphomicrobium sp. | reverse complement strand
ACGGCTCTCGCAATCTCTACGAGTACATCCTTATCGCATTCGCAAATAGATGTATCTAGTGCGCCACAAGCTAGGTTACTTGGATATATCTGTTTTAATATTGTACTTTGTTCTAAGTACATATGCTCGACGTCTACATTGATTGGCAAGCATTTGAAAATGCAGGGTGAGCGCGTGCCGGGGTCGTCGCCCGCAGCAGATTTCCAAGCCATCGTCCGAGTGGCTCACGAACTGGCCGACATTTCCGGTCCGGTTATCCTCAAGCACTTTCGCAAAGCCGTCCCTGTGGAAAACAAGGCCGACGGCGGCGCCTTCGATCCGGTCACGAAGGCTGACCGGGGCGCCGAGAAAGCGATCGTGCAGGCCCTCGCGACGCGAATGCCCAACGACGGCGTCTTCGGTGAGGAATTCGGTACGAAGGGCGGCACCAGCCGATATCAGTGGGTCATCGATCCCATCGACGGGACGAGATCTTTCATCATCGGTTCGCCGCTGTGGGGCACCCTGATTGGCGTGCTGCGAGATGGAAAGCCGCTTTTTGGACTGATGGACCAGCCTTTCACGGGCGAACGCTTCTGGTCCGGCGATCGGGCCGCCTATCACAGCGTCGGCGGCGGCCGACCGACACGCCTCAAGGCGCGTGCGTGTCCGCGTCTCGAAGATGCGGTCCTGGCATCAACACACCCGGATCTGTTTGAGGGCGCGGACCAAGCGGCCGCTCTCAATCGCCTCAAAGCCGCTGCGCGCCTGACCCGCTATGGCGGCGATTGCTACAATTACTGTCTGCTTGCGGCTGGCTTCATCGACATCGTTCTCGAAACCAGTCTGAAGCCATACGACATCGTCGCGCTCATCCCGATCATCGAACGGGCCGGCGGACGGGTCACGACATGGACGGGCGGCGATGCGTCGAGCGGTGGCGATGTCATTGCGTGCGGCGATGCCCGCCTGCACGAAGCGGCGCTGGCGCTGATCAACAAGGCTTAAATCTTTTCCGACGACGTCACCGTGATGCCCATGTAGGCATCGAAGGCGGCCCAGAATCGCTGGCGCACTGCGTCCGTTTCCTGAAGAATTTCGTGGCGCGATCCCGGCATCAGGATATGAGCGCCGAACTTCAGATCGACGGCGAAATCCTCGATCGCCTGCGTCGAGACGACTTTGTCGGCTCCCGCCGCGAAAAGGATCATCGGGACGCAGACATACTTCGGATAGTCGGGCCGCAACAGCATGGCCGTACTTCTGAGCGCAGCTCTCAGCCAGCCGACCGTCGGGGAACCAAGCGCCAGTTCGGGCGCCGCGTCGATGATCGCCTTGTTGCGCGACCAGCGCACGTGATCGGTCGTCAGCCTGTTCGATTCAAAATCCTTGAAGTCGTCCGGCTCATCGCCGCCGCCGCGGACATACGTTCCAGCGAAGCCGAACAAGCTCGCGATGTTGGCGTAAGCGCGTGCGATGGGCGGTCTGACACCGAGCATGTTTGCGTGGATCGCAATCATCGGCGACAAGAGAACCATGCGCGTGAAGGGGCTCGCTTCGTCCTGGGCGCTGCGCAGAAGGATGTTGCCGCCGAGCGAATGACCGAGTCCGATCAGCGGCTCCGGCAGCGCCGGTTTGACGATTTCGTCGATGAAGATCGCAAGATCGCGGTCATACTCGGTGAAGGCGACGACGTGGCCTTTGCGGGGATTCGACAATAGGCGCTCGGAGCCGCCCTGCCCTCTCAGATCGAAGGTCGCGACTGCGAAGCCGCGACGGCGGAGATCGGCGATCACCTCGAAATACTTTTCTATGAATTCGCCGCGGCCTTGCACGATCAAAACCGTGCCGCGAACGGGACCACGCGTCGGCTCCCAAAGTGCCGACCGCAGTTTCAGTCCGTCGTAGCCATCGAATTCGGCGACCGTCGCACCGCTCGGTACCGGGTTGATCGAGAGTGATACGAGTTTCATTGGCGCTCTCTGACTTCCGGCGGCTTCGGCGTTAACGAAGTCTAACGCGCCCGCATCGAGCTTGGCAGCCCAAACCGAACGCCTCTTGAAGTGAAATTTCCGCTTCCTACCTGTTCATTGCGGTTGCCGCGAAGCGGGGCCGCACCAGAAAGGTCCGATCCATTCAGGCCCGGATCACATGTCGCTTCTTATGGAGGATATGTTCATGCGACACACAGAATTTGCTCCCTTCTATCGTTCTGCCATCGGCTTCGACCGCCTGTTCCAGATGCTGGACCAGTCCGCGGGCTTCGACAGCGAATCGACCTATCCGCCCTACAATATCGAGCGGACCGGTGAGAATGCGTATCGAATCTCTCTCGCCGTCGCAGGCTTTTCGCCCGAAGAGCTAAAGATCGAAGTCAAGGAACTGACGCTAACTGTTTCCGGCGAGAAGGCAGCGGAAGCCGAGAGCAAGACCTACCTTCACCGCGGTATCGCCGCGCGCGCCTTTGAGCGCCGCTTCCAGCTTGCCGACCACGTCGACGTTATTGGCGCCAGGTTCGAAAACGGGCTCTTGCACGTCGATCTCGTCCGCAATGTTCCGGAAAGCAAAAAGCCCCGGACGATTGCGATCGGCGCGGCGGAGACGAAGCATCTCGAGGCGCAGGCCGCCTAACGCATTTTCGGAACTGCTTGATAATGCTCAGCAGCCGCATCCCTCGGGGTGCGGCTGTTTTGTCATGTCTCGGGATCTTCTCTGCGCCACCATTTGTTACCGGAATCCATGCATCGGCTTTGCAAAAGACATCGTCTATAAGTTGAATGCTTTCCCACTTGTGCGCGGATCGCAAATCTGTAGAATGGAACACATAGGTCAGTATTGCTGACCTTTATTGGAACTCCGATGCTGCACATGAAAGCACGTCCGCCAGACGTCCGGTCGCCTTCGACGACGGCCACGACGAAACGCGCGCGTCGAAGATCGACGCGCTAACGGCGGCCGCAGCTCCACGCAGCATTTCCGGACCTCTCGGCAAAGCGACTGCCAGGGTCGAAATTTCAGCTGCGATCCGTCGAAAAGCGCACATCGGCGCATCCGTTGCCCAGAATTGAAATGCAGAACGAGCCGGTCCGGGCTCTCTGCCACGAGACGAAACTCACAGACGACCACAATCAGACGAGGCCAGCACTGGCTGCACGAGGCAAAGATGAGCGAAGGTTACCTCCCCCCGCTGGAAGATGAAATCGGACCGCAAGGCCGTCCCGCACCCGAGGGGCTTTTCGATCCGGCGCTTGAGCGGGATGCGTGCGGCGTCGGTTTTATCGCTAATCTGAAAGGCCAGAAGTCGCACTCGATCGTCGAGGGTGCGCTCAAGATCTTGGAGAACCTCGAGCATCGCGGCGCGGTCGGGGCCGATCCGCTCTCGGGCGACGGCGCGGGCATTCTGATCCAAATCCCGCACGATTTTCTGGCGGTCGAGACGAAGGCACTCGGCTTCGAGTTGCCGAAGTCCGGCGACTATGCCGTCGGCCACGTCTTCATGCCGCAAGATGAGCGGCTCCGGGCGCATTGCGAGCGCGTGTGGGCGCGGTGCGCCAAGGAAGAGGGTCTGAAGCTCCTCGGCTGGCGATCGGTTCCCATCGACAACAGCTGTCTTTCACCCATGGTGCGCACCAGCGAGCCGGTACATCGCCAGGTTTTCATCGAACGGCCTGCGTCCATAGCAGACCAGGATGAATTCGAGCGGCGGCTTTATATCGTCCGCAAGATCGTCTCGAATGCGATCCACGACGCCTACAAGGGCCGTGACATCGGACACTATACAGTGTCGCTATCGACGCGGACGGTCGTCTACAAGGGCATGTTCCTATCGTATCAGGTGAAGGCCTATTTCAAGGACCTTTCTGACCCGCGCCTGACGTCGGCCCTGGCGCTCGTGCACCAGCGCTTCTCGACCAACACCTTCCCGTCGTGGAAGCTCGCCCACCCTTACCGGATGGTCGCGCACAACGGCGAAATCAATACGCTGCGCGGCAACGTTAACTGGATGGCGGCGCGGCAGGCGTCCGTCTCCTCGCCGCTGTTCGGCTCAGATATCTCGAAGCTGTGGCCAATCTCGTACGAAGGCCAATCCGACACGGCATGCTTCGACAATGCTCTCGAATTCCTGACGATGGGCGGCTACAGCCTCGCGCACGCAGCGATGATGCTGATCCCGGAAGCGTGGGCCGGCAATCCAACCATGGATACGAAGCGGCGCGCTTTCTACGAATATCACGCTTGCCTGATGGAACCGTGGGACGGCCCGGCGGCGATGGCCTTTACCGACGGCCGCCAGATCGGCGCGACGCTTGACCGTAATGGGCTCCGACCTGCCCGGTATCTTGTGACGAGTGACGACACCGTCATCATGTCGTCGGAGTCGGGCGTGCTGCCGGTCGACGAGGAAAAGATCGTCAAGAAGTGGCGGCTGCAGCCCGGCAAGATGCTGCTGATCGACCTCGAGAAGGGCCGCATCATTTCGGACGAAGAGCTGAAGGCGGAGATCGCCGCAAGCCATCCCTATGAAACCTGGCTGAAGCGCACGCAGATCAAGGTTGCCGACCTGCCGCTACCGGCGAAGCCCGCCGCTTCGGCGAAGTCGAACGTTGCGCTTTTGGATCTGCAGCAGGCCTTTGGTTACACGCAGGAAAGCATCAAGTTTCTGCTTTCTCCAATGGCGGAAAAAGGCGAGGAAGCCATCGGCGCGATGGGCACCGATACGCCCATCTCGGCGCTATCGTCGAAGTCGAAGCTCCTGCACACCTATTTCAAGCAGAACTTCGCGCAGGTCACCAATCCACCGATCGACTCGATCCGCGAAGAGCTGGTGATGAGCCTCGTCTCGTTCATCGGTCCTCGGCCCAACATCCTCGAGCTCGAAGGCACTTCGAAGCAGAAGCGCCTCGAAGCCGCGCAGCCGATCCTGACGAACGAAGATCTCGAACGCATCCGCGGCATCGGAGCGGTCAAGGACAACGACTTCTCGTCGGTTACCATCGACATCACCTATCCCGCCGAAAAGGGCGAAGCGGGTATGGGGCCGGCGCTCGACGGCGTCTGCGCGGAAGCGGAAGAGTTCGTCCGCGCGAAGGAATACAACATCATCATTCTTTCGGACCGTCGCGCGGGACCGGATCGGGTCGCCATTCCGGCGCTGCTCGCGACGTCGGCCGTGCATCATCACCTGATCAAGCAGGGACTCAGGACCTCGGTTGGGCTCGTCATCGAGACGGGCGAAGCGCACGAGATCCATCAATTCTGCACGCTCGCCGGCTACGGCGCGGAAGCGATCAATCCCTATCTCGCGTTCGAGACGCTTTATTCAATGATTCCGGATCTGCCCGAGGGCACGACGCCGGACATCGTCAAGAAGCGGTTCATCAAGGCTATCGGCAAAGCCATGCTGAAGGTCATGGCGAAGATGGGCATCTCGACCTACCAGTCCTACTGCGGCGCGCAGATTTTCGATGCCGTCGGACTGCGTTCGACCTTCGTCGACCGCTACTTCACCGGCACGCATACCCAAGTCGAAGGTGTCGGCCTGCGTGAGATCGCACGCGAAACCGTCGAACGGCACAAGGCGGCCTTTGGCAACGCCCCGGTCCTCGAAAACGCGTTGGAAGTCGGTGGCGAATACGCCTATCGCGTGCGCGGCGAATCTCACATGTGGCGCCCGGGAACGGTTGCAGACCTGCAGCATGCGGTGCGCGGCACCGATAACGCCGCCGCGATGAGCGGCCGCATCCCGCAAAAGTTCCGCGACTATTCGAAGTCGATCAACGATCAATCCGAGCAACTGATGACGCTGCGCGGGATGTTCCGCATCCGCTCGGCGGAGAGTATGGGCCGCAAGCCGATCCCGCTCGATGAGGTCGAACCAGCGGCCAGCATCGTGAAACGGTTTGCGACCGGCGCCATGAGCTTCGGATCGATCAGCCGCGAAGCCCATACGACGCTCGCGATTGCGATGAACCGCATCGGCGGGCGCTCGAACACGGGCGAAGGCGGCGAAGAGGCCGACCGCTTCAAGCCGCTTGAGAACGGCGATTCCATGCGCTCAGCGATCAAGCAGGTCGCATCGGGACGGTTCGGCGTGACGACGGAATATCTCGTCAATTCCGACATGATGCAGATCAAGATGGCGCAGGGCGCGAAGCCCGGCGAAGGCGGTCAGCTGCCGGGCCACAAGGTCGACGCAACGATTGCGAAGGTGCGCCACTCGACACCGGGCGTCGGCTTGATCTCGCCGCCGCCGCATCACGATATCTATTCGATCGAAGACTTGGCGCAGCTCATTTACGACTTGAAGAACGTCAATCCGAAGGCTGACGTCTCGGTGAAGCTCGTTTCGGAAGTCGGTGTCGGCACTGTTGCTGCGGGTGTCGCCAAGGCACGCGCGGACCATGTGACGATCTCGGGCTTCGAGGGCGGCACGGGCGCTTCGCCTCTGACCTCGATCAAGCACGCGGGTTCGCCGTGGGAGATCGGTCTTGCGGAAACGCATCAGACGCTTGTCGGCAATCGCCTGCGCGGGCGCATCGCCGTTCAGGTCGATGGCGGCGTCAGGACCGGACGCGACGTCGTCATCGGTGCGCTGCTCGGCGCCGACGAGTTCGGCTTTGCAACGGCTCCGTTGATCGCGGCAGGCTGCATCATGATGCGCAAGTGCCATCTCAATACCTGCCCGGTCGGCGTTGCGACGCAGGACCCGGTTCTGCGCGCGAAGTTCACCGGCAAGCCGGAGCACGTCATCAATTTCTTCTTCTTCGTTGCCGAAGAAGTGCGCGAGATCATGGCTCAGCTTGGCTTCCATACGTTCAGCGAGATGATCGGCCAGACCGACCAGCTCGATAAGGATCGCGCGATTGAACATTGGAAAGCACGCGGCCTTGATTTCACGAAGCTCTTCCACAAGCCGAATGCTCCAAAGGGCGTCGCGATCTACAACAGCGAGCGCCAGGACCACGGGCTGGATAAGGTCCTCGACGTCAAGCTGATCGAAGCGGCGAAGCCAGCGCTTGAAGCGAAGAAGGCCATCAAGGCTGAATTCGCGATCAAGAACATCAACCGCTCGACCGGCGCGATGCTGTCGGGCGAGGTTGCAAGGCGTTATGGCCATACGGGACTTCCCGAGGACACCATCTGGCTGTCGTTCAAAGGCACAGCGGGCCAAGCGTTCGGCGCTTGGGCGACGCATGGCGTAACGCTCGATCTGATGGGCGAAGGCAACGACTACGTCGGCAAGGGTCTTTCGGGCGGCAAGCTGATCGTGCGGCCCAATCCGAAGTCCGGCATTACTCCGGAAGAATCGATCATCGTCGGCAATACGGTGCTCTACGGCGCCATCACGGGCGAGTGCTACTTCCGCGGTGTCGCTGGTGAACGGTTCGCCGTCAGGAACTCAGGCGCCTATGCGGTCGTCGAGGGCACCGGCGATCATGGCTGCGAATACATGACCGGCGGCGTCGTGGTCGTACTTGGCCAGACGGGACGGAACTTCGGGGCCGGCATGTCGGGCGGCATTGCTTACGTGCTCGACGAAAAGGGCGACTTCGAAAACCATCTCAACAGGGACATGGTGCAACTCGAAGCGCTGACCGCCGACGCCGGGTCGCTTCAGAAACTTGCGCAGCAGGACGGCGACGTCGCGATCGCGGTTCGCAGCGTGATGCTCGACTTGCGCGAGCAGGATGCGGAGCGGCTTCACACGCTGATCGCGCGTCATGCGCACTACACCAACTCGCAGCGCGCGCAGGCGATCCTCAAAGACTTCGCGTCCTATCTGCCGAAGTTCAAGAAGGTCATGCCGATCGAATATCGGCGCGCTCTCACCGAGCTTGCGAAGGCTCGCGAGACGAACCGCGAAGCGGAAGCAGCAACGAAATAGTGCAATTGGTTTCGCGAACGGCGAACGGAACGAACAGAGAGACGAAAGAAGAATGGGCAAGCTGACAGGTTTTCTCGAGATCGAGCGTGCCGACCGCAGCTACCGGCCGGTCGAAGAGCGAGTGAAGCATTGGAATGAATTCGTCGAGCCGCTTCCGGAGTCGAGCGTCAAAAGTCAGGCTGCGCGCTGCATGGATTGCGGCATTCCGTATTGTCACAATGGCTGCCCGGTCAACAATCAGATCCCGGACTGGAACGATCTCGTCTATCGCGGCGACTGGAAGAAAGCTGCCGAGAACCTCTATTCGACGAACAATTTTCCGGAGTTCACAGGACGCGTCTGCCCGGCGCCGTGCGAAGCCGCGTGCACGCTCAACATCGACGACAAGCCAGTCACGATAAAAACCATCGAATGCGCGATCGCCGACCGCGCATTCGAGGAAGGTTGGCTGCAGCCTCAGCCACCGGAAAAGAAGACGGGCAAGACGGTGGCGATCATCGGCTCCGGCCCGGCAGGGCTTGCCGCGGCCCAGCAGCTCGCGCGCGCCGGCCACGAAGTGCACGTCTATGAAAAGAACGCCCGTCCGGGTGGCCTGCTCGTCTACGGAATTCCGGACTTCAAGATGGAGAAGGCTGTCGTCGCGCGGCGCATCAAGCAGATGGAAGCTGAGGGCGTCACGTTCCATTGCGGCGTTCACGTCGGCCAGGATCTCTCTGCGAAGTACCTCGAGAGCAAGCACGACGCCGTGCTGATCGCGATGGGTTCCGAGACGCCGTTCGATTTCTTTGCCAAGTCGCCAGGCCGCGATCTCGACGGCCTGCATTACGCGATGGAGTTCCTGCCGCAGCAGAACCGGCGCAACGCAGGCGAACCGCAAAAGCCGAAAACCCAGGAAATCTCGGCGAAGGACAAGCACGTGATCGTCATCGGCGGTGGCGACACCGGCTCGGACTGCATCGGCACGTCGTTCCGGCAGGGCGCCAAGAGCGTCACGCAACTCGAAATCATGTCGATGCCGCCGACGAAGGAGAACAAGGCGCTGTCCTGGCCGCATTGGCCGCTGAAGCTGCGCATCTCATCCTCGCAGGCCGAGGGTGCAAAGACCGAGTACTCTATCTCGACGACGGGCTTCACCGGCGAAGACGGCAAGGTGAAGAAGCTGAACTACACGCGCGTCAACGCGAACTTGCAGCCGATCAAGGGAACGGAAGGCTCGCTCGATGCGGACCTCGTGCTGTTTGCGATGGGCTTTTCGGGACCTGTCGAGAGCGACCTTATCAAGGAGCTGCAGCTTCCGGTCGTTCCGCGTGGGCGCTTCAAGGGCCTCGATGCGACGGACCGGGAATATAAGCTCGCAACCTCGCCGAAGCTTTTCTGCGCCGGCGATATTCGGCGCGGGCAGTCGCTCGTCGTGTGGGCGATCCGCGAGGGACGCCAGGCCGCGCATGCGATCGACAAGTTCCTGATGGGCACGACAGACCTGCCGCGCTGAAGCTGGCGCTCACGCAAGACGGAGCGCGACTGCACCGAGGGCGATGATGCACGCGGCTGCCAGCCGCGGCCCGCTGACACGTTCCCTCAACACACAGCCCGAGATGACCGTCGCGAACAGGATGGACGTCTCGCGGAGTGCTGCCACAACGGCTACGGGTGCCGTCGTCATGGCCCACAACACGAGACTATAGGCGGCAAGCGTTCCCAATCCGCCGACCAAGCCGAGCCGCCAATCCAGCCCGGCATGAGAGAATGTCGATTTGCCAATTACAGCCAAGGCCCATACGGCAAGCGGGATTCCGGTCAGCATAAAAACCCAGAGCGTATACGCGACCGGCGACCCGGAAAGCCGCACGCCGTGCCCATCGACGAGGGTATAGCTGGCAATAACCACCGCATTGCAAAGCGCGATCGCGATGCCTTTGCCGTCGTCCTCCTGCTTGAATCCGACCATGCTCAACACGCCCAAAGAAATAAGGCAGACGCCGATCCAGGCCGTCGATGAAAGCGGCTCATTAAGTGCAAGGGCGCCGGCCAGTGCCACGAGAAAGGGTGCCGTTCCGCGCATCAACGGATAGGTCTGGCTCAAGTCGGCATGGTGGTAAGCGAGCGCGATCAACGTAAAATAGGCGACATGGATCAGCGCCGAGGCCGCGATGTACTTCCAGCTTTCGGAATCGGGTTGGGGAAGAAACGGCAGCGCGACCGCTGCAAGGAGCGCAGCCGACGTCGCAACCATGATTGTCGTCAGAAACTTATCGCCGGCACTCTTTACAAGCGCGTTCCAGGCGGCGTGGAGAAAGGCTGCGAGCAGGACGGCTGTGAAGACGAGGAACTGCATCTGCCCACTTTAACGGGCGCGCGCGGGGACGCCATGGAGCGAAGCCGCGCATCCAAAGCCCAGGAATAGAGGTGGAACTAGCCGCGCGGCGGGGAATCGGCGGGTTTAGCGTCCGTCGTCGAGTCGTTCTTCAGCGGCCAAGACACATCATCGGCGCGGCCTGGCTTCGGCTGCAGGCGTTCGCCCTTGACGAGCAACCGGAAGTAAGGGGCTTGCGTCGGCGAAAGTCGGCCGCGGTCCCGGTTTCCGGGCGGCGTTATCGAACTCATTAACGTCAACCCGCCGCCGATCTGGTCAACGACAAGATCGCCCCGAGGGCCTGAACCTTCGCGGCGGGCCATCAAGGCGACGACCGACGCAGGGATTGCGGGGCGAAGCACCTCTATCGTCTGCGTTTCCTCGCGACCGTTGTTGCCCATGAGCTTCAGCGTGATTTTGCCGTTGTCGGCCTTCTGATCGTCGGACGCTGCGCCCGCCGAAGAGGGCGACGTTCCATCGGCCGCTGGGCTTCGAACCACAGGCGCTTTTGTATTTGCGGATCCGCCATCCGCAACAGGCGACGACGGCGCCGGCGTTTTAACGGCATTGCCGGGATTGATCTTTTCCTGCTCGGCTTCGGCGCCGAGCAACGGCATATTGCGATTGTTCTTGGCCTGCGTGAGGTCGGACCTCAGCTCCTTCTCGACGAAGTGCGCAAGCCGGCGATTGCCTGCGGCCGTGAAACTGACCCCGTCGCGCAATCGCAACAGACGGATCGCGCCTTCGAGATCTGGGCCGTAGGCAGAGTAGGCACCGTTCTCGTCGGTGAACCCCTGATAGACGTCTATGTATTTATAGCCGTTGAGATAGGCGCGCTCGCGGATCACGTCGTTCATGCGCTGCGCCAGTTCGTTGGCATCGTTGCGGGCAAAGTTCGGCAGGCCGACCCAATAGACACTAGCGTTCTTCTGCTTGAAGGCGCGCATCAGCCTGTCGATACGGCGGGTATATTCGGCGATCCAGGGATCGCTGCCGACCGCGATGCGCTTGCCGTCCGGAGTCCGGAACGGGTTTCTGTCATCCGCGCCGATCATCACCACGGCGATATTGAGCGGCTGCGCAGCGATCTTCTGTTCCAATGCGGCCGTCTTGCCTTGGAAGTCCCAAGTCGTGATGCTCGCGATCGGCGTCAGCTGGCGCTGGATGTTGAGACGGACGTCCGAGCCGAACGCCTGAACCAGACCGCCGAGCAGTCCATCGGCAAAGCCATCGCCGAAGACCGTAACCTGGTAGACGTCGTTGTCCGGGAAGGGTGTCAGGAATGTTGCGCCCTGATCCAGGTCCACGGCATTCGCCGGGACGGCCATTGCAGCGGCCAGCGCAATTGCGACTGTCGCGATCGAAAGACGAAGCCTCTGCCAAACAGCCATTCGTGCGGGTGCCTTCGCCGATCCAAAACGCCGCCTAGAATTCCCGATTCTTGCCAGACCATACCGCGTTGCCCGGCACACTCCAACGCCCGGGCCGGCCGGAATCAGCGGTTTGCTTGAGCATTGGCAGCAGCGAGTACCGCATCCGACGGCCAGCAATCGATTTTAAGGCGATTTGCCTTTTGGTAGAGGCCGATCTGTTTACGCGTGTTCGACCCGATCTTGCCGTCGATCTTGTCCATCGGGTACCCGAGTTCCTGGAGGCGAACCTGTAGATCGTGAACGGTTGCGGTCCGAGGCTGCGCAAAATCTTTCCACGGGGTTACGAAGTCGCCGCCGCCGCGAATCCGATCCGACAGGTTGCCGACGAACAGCGCGTAAAGGTCGGATGTGTTGTAGAGCCGGATGACGCGGAAATTCTGCGCGGCGAGGAAGGCGGGACCATAGGCGCCGCCCGGCATCATCAGATAGGCCTCCTGCTTGAGCTCGTCGCGTGTAAAGGATTTGCTGCCGGCACGTTTGAATCCCATCTGCACCCAATCGGCGATCGGACGCGCGTCGGGTGGGCCTTCGAGGGAGCAATCCGCGTGCGCTGGCGCGATCACCTCATATCCCCAGCGCGCACCGCGCACCCAACCTTTGCCTTGAAGCTGTCGTGCGGTGAAAGCCAGTGCGTCGGCAACTGAGCGCCAGATATCGATCTTGCCGTCGCCGTCACCATCGATCGCATATTGCAGATATTCCGTCGGCATCGCCTGGGTCAGTCCCACGGCGCCCGCCCAAGACGATTTCATGTCCGAGCGTGGAATGCCCATCTGCAGCATTTTCAGCGCCGCGATCAGCTCGTCGTGAAATCGCTCCTTGCGCTTGCCGGTATAGGCGAGCGTCGCAAGCATGCGGATCGCATCCTTCGACGGGTGATATGAGCCGTACGCCGTCTCGCGACCCCAAATCGCCACGAGCGTGTAGCGATCAACTCCGGTCAGTGCCTCGATGCGTTTCAGCGCCGCCTCGTGGTCCTTGAGAAATGCGCGACCCTGGACACCAAGTTTTTCGAGATACGGCTTTGACAAATAGTCGGCAGCGGTTTTCAAAAATTCGGCCTGGCCGGTGTTGTCGACTTTCGGTCGACCCGGAAGGTCGAGATCAGGAATGGAATAATCCGGTTCAACGCCAGCAAAGGCCGTGTCGAAGGTCTTGCGGCTGATGCCTGCGGCCTTCGCATCCGGCCAGAGACTTTCAATGAACGTGCGGAAATCGGTTGCCGGGCGCGCGTTGGCCGTCGTGCCCAGGACGACGATTGTGAGGGCGAGAGCAAGCGCCTTGGCGCAGCCATGGATTGTCCTGCTCAGCCACATATTGCCGTCATCCTCCTGGGTCCAGGCACGCTCGTTCTAGCCGGATGCTCGGATTTCAGGGCATTTTTGCGGCCTTATCCGGCGGCTGAGGCTTTCAGTTGATCGACGCGCTGCTCCCAGTTCAGCGCCTGGGCGACGATCTCATCGAGATTATCGTGCTGGGGCTGCCAGCCGAGCGCACCACGGATCTTGGCCGAAGCCGCAACGATCGCCGCGGGATCGCCGGCGCGGCGCGGTGACAGCACGACCTTGAAATCGTTGCCCGAGGCGCGCTTCACGGCCGCGATCACCTCGTGCACGGAATAGCCCTTCGAATATCCGCAATTGAAAATTTCCGAGGCTCCGCCGCTGCGCAAGTATTTCAGCGCAACGAGATGGGCAGCGGCAAGGTCGTTCACCTGGATATAGTCGCGGATGCACGTTCCATCGGCGGTCGGGTAATCGGTCCCGAAGACTTCCATCTGGCTGCGCTTGCCGACCGCCGTTTCGCAGGCGACCTTGATCAAATGCGTTGCTTTCGGCGTCGACTGGCCCGAGCGGCCCTTGGGGTCGGCACCCGCGACGTTGAAATAGCGTAGCGCGACGAAGCGAAAATCATGGGCGCGCGACGTATCCGCGAGCATGATTTCGGTCATCAGCTTCGAAGACCCATAAGGCGACATCGGCGTGAGCACCGCTGTCTCGGTGACGGGATTTTCCTTCGGGTTGCCGTAGACGGCCGCCGTCGAAGAGAAGATGAAATTCTTGACGCCGGTCTCGACGGCCGCCGCGATCAGACCGCGCGATTTGACGGTATTGTTCAGATAGTAACCCAGCGGATCGGCGACCGAATCCGGAACG
The DNA here is from genome assembly GCA_035547255.1 of Hyphomicrobium sp. GTDB lineage: Bacteria > Pseudomonadota > Alphaproteobacteria > Rhizobiales > Hyphomicrobiaceae > Hyphomicrobium_B. Next base: position 25,209 of record DASZVX010000161.1, on the reverse strand, counting down.
ACGATCGATCCCGCAAAATGGATAATGGCCGTTACGCCGTTGTCACGGATCGTTTCCCTGACGAGGTCGGTATCGGCAATATCGGCAATGACCAGCTTCGCACCCGGCGCCACGGCCCAGCGGTACCCTGTCGACAGGTTGTCGATGACGACGACCTTCTCGCCGGCGTCCAGAAGCTCCAGAACCATGTGGCTGCCGATATAGCCGGCACCGCCAGTTACCAAAACGCTCATGCTAGACATTACCCTCAAGTTTTATAGACATTTTCTACGCGCAGACGCCGCCGTCTATCCGTGGCGACAAATTGGCGCTAACTGTCGCCGCCGCCGCTCTTTTCCCACGCCCGCGCGTTAACGGCCTCGTTAAGGCCCCTGATCCTTACCAGACGGGCCTTGCTAGCAGATTTATTTTTCTTCGGAGCATGCAATGAACGCCGCGATCAGGCCCATCCGAAAAGCCGTGTTTCCCGTCGCCGGATTGGGGACACGCTTTCTTCCGGCAACCAAAGCCGTGCCGAAAGAGATGTTGACAGTCGTTGACCGGCCGGTGCTGCAGCACGTCGTCGACGAAGCGCGAGCCGCCGGTATCGAGCACTTCATTTTCGTCACCGGCCGCAACAAGGGCGTGATCGAGGACCATTTCGACAACCAGTTCGAGCTTGAATCCACACTCAAGGCGCGCGGCAAGACGAAAGAACTCGAGGCGCTCATCCGCGATCTTCCGACGGCAGGGCAGACGAGCTTTACGCGCCAACAAGCGCCTCTCGGTCTCGGGCACGCTGTCTGGTGTGCGCGCGAGATCGTCGGCAATGAGCCTTTCGCTCTGCTGCTTCCCGACATGCTGCATCACGGCCAGCGCCCCTGTCTCGCGGACATGATTTCCGCCTATAACAAGAACGGCGGCAATCTGATCGCGGTCGCGCCGGTACCGGACAACCAGACGCATCAATATGGCATCGTCGGCGTCACCGACGCGAAGGCCGATGTTTCGCCGATCACCGGAATGGTCGAGAAGCCGAAACCGGGAACGGCGCCGTCCAATCTGCACATCACGGGCCGCTACATTCTGCAGCCCGATATTTTTGCGCTTCTCGAAAAGCAGGAACGCGGCGCGGGCGGCGAAATCCAGCTCACCGATTCCATGATCCACCTCATGCAGGATGCCAAGCAGCCGTTCCACGCCGTTCGTTTCGACGGCACCATTTACGACTGCGGCTCAAAGCTCGGCTTCCTGACCGCCAACGTGGCGCTGGCACTCGAACGCGACGACCTTGCCGTGGACTTCAAGCGCGAAGTTAAGCGCCTGCTTGACGGTAAGGCCTAGGCTGTCCGCCGCTCCCCTCGTGTTCTGTTTTTGTCATCCGGGGCGAGCCCTCGTGCGAGACCCGGGATGACAGAGATGGCGTCATTTTATCTTGCATGGAGCGTCGCCTAGCGCGATCAGCGGCGAAGTCTGATTCCAACGTGGACTTCGTCGCCGATGTAGTCGTTCGGAATTCCGATTCCGTCGAAATTGACGTGTTCGTATCGGCCGTAGAGGACGGTGTTGCGATCGGCGTAGTATTCGATCCCGAAGATCTCGCGGAACTCGTTGTCGCTGATGACGCCGTCCTGCGAGTCCTGGTTCGAATAGTTGAAGGCCGCAGAGGCGACGAGATAGCTTCTCAGTTCATGGCGGACTTCGATGCCGGCAGAACGGTAGAAGGCGCCGCCGACGTCCGCCGTCGTCGTTTCGGAAACGTCCGACAAGGCGGTGAACAAGATCGACGTCAACGGCGTCACGCGCCACGTCGCATTGGCGTCGATGATCAGCCCGTCAACGGGATGCAATCGCGAGTCGGTCGGCGATTGAATTCCATAGCCGAGACTGATCTCACCGCGCACCATCTCGCCGTCGTTTCCGAACGAAATGCCGAAGCGATAGCGTTGCCCGTTTGACGTGCGGTTGATGCCGTCGGATTGAGCCGCCTCGGAATAATCGCGATGATTGACCGTAACCTCGACGAACGGCGAAAGTTCGGGCTTCAGTTCCCACGTCGCCCGCGCGGCTTCTTCGTATTGCGTGTAATCGCGGTCCCTGTTGCTTGTGTCTACGCCCGCATCTTCGGTCGGACCGTAGCTGTAATCGTTTATGCTGCCGCGAAACTGCAGCGACAGGCGATTGAAGCGCTGATTATAAGCGGCTTCAGCTCGATCTTCGATGATCTTGGGGCGCGTGCCGACCGAACTCGCGTCGAGCGCCGAGCGATCCTCAAAAGACTGCTGGCGCGAGATGAGCGCCTGAATGTTGGCGCGGCTCGTGATGTCGAGGCGACCACGCGCTTCGAGTTGATAGTCGCGGTCGTCTTCGGTCTGATACTGATTGTAGAAGCTCAGGATGCCCGTAGCGCTGAATTCCAGCGCGTGACGTGACCAGTTGGAGACCAACCGCGCAGATGGCACGAGATCGAATGCAAAGTCCGACTGGGCCGACGGTGCATGGAAGACGTTCGAATAGTAGGACTCCCCGATATCGAGTTCCGGAAACAGAACGAAGCTGCCGATTTTTATGCCGACCGGATCGTAGGGTTCCTGTCGGAAAAGGCGAGCCGTCTTCCGGTTGTCGGTGATCGGGTTCAGATCTTCGATCTGGTAGAGCAGAGGATCGCGGCGCGCGGGGCGATTGCCGAAAAGCTCGAATTCGTCGGACTCGCGGGCTCGGGCGGGAGAGGCGTCGATACCGTCCACCGGTGTCAGCGGCTCTCCGTTCGTGAGATCGCCGGGATTGACTTCGGCCGGCTCGCCGGGCTGAGCCGGTTCGCCGTTCTCGTTGCTGTTGCTTGGCGCCGACGGCGAATCCGGATCAAGCGGATCGGTCTCATCGCTCTGCGTAGCGGGATCGTCGCCGGGAACCTGGGGTGCCGTGCCTGCAGAGGGATCGACGTCATCGATACCCTGGCTGTCGGAAGCATCTGAACCAGGCTCGGATGCGTCGGACGGATCGGTCTTTTCTAGGCTGGTTACGTTTTGCTCGCCGGTGCTTCGGGCATGCGTGAAGCGCGCGTGCGCAGGTACTAAAATCAGTACCGCAGCAGCCAATCTCCAATTAAACCAGGCATGACGCCGGTCGCTCATTCGCGAGCGTCCCCATGAAAGAAAATCACGTGAACGCAAACGATTTGGACAAAATCACCGTAGAAACCGTTGGTTAATGGGGCTTTAAAACAGGGGGTATTTGCAGCCCGCGGCGTGGCGGTAAGCCCTGAGAATTGCTAAACCAAGTCGATGTCTTGCGGGCTCGCGGATCGGCTCGCCTCAACGGGGGAAGGACTCGTTTCACCAATGCCCAAGGTCGTCCCGTTTCGCCGTCCTCGCGCGAGGCCGTCCGATTCCAACGCGAGAACGAATGCCGGGACCGCGGTCGCATCGGCGGTGCGGACGCTCAATCTCGAGTCTGAAGGCCTCGCTCAGCTCGCCAAAGAGCTCGATGGCCCGTTGGCCGGTCCCTTCGAGGAGGCGGTGCGCCGGCTCGTCGCCGTCAAAGGCCGCGTGATCATCACCGGTATCGGCAAGAGCGGCCATGTCGGCCAGAAGATCGCCGCGACCTTCGCATCGACCGGAACGCCGGCGTTTTTCGTGCATCCGAGTGAAGCGTCGCACGGCGACCTCGGGATGATAACCCGCTCCGACCTAATCCTGGCTCTGTCCTGGTCCGGTGAAACCGTCGAACTCAAGCCGATCATCACCTATTCGCGCCGCTTCGCGGTGCCGCTGATCGCCATCACCTCGCAAGCGAAGTCAGCGCTCGGTGAACAGGCCGATGTCGTGTTGCTGCTGCCACGCGCCAAGGAAGCTTGCCCGCACGGTCTCGCGCCGACGACATCGACGACGATGCAGCTTGCGCTCGGGGACAGCCTCGCGATCGCCCTTCTCGAAGCGCGCGGATTTACGGCTCACGATTTCAAGATTTTCCACCCCGGCGGTTCGCTCGGGGCCAATCTCAAGTACGTCTCCGACATCATGCACCGTGGCGACCGGCTGCCGCTGATCAAGAGCGGCGAGTCGATGGCCAACGCCTTGGTCGCGATGACCGAGAAAAGCTTCGGCTGCGTGGGCGTCATCGACAAACGCGGGCGTCTTATCGGGGTCATCACCGACGGCGACTTGCGCCGTCACATGGGCGCCAGCCTGCTGGGGGCGAAGGTCGATGAGATCATGACGGCGAAACCGAAGACGATTTCGCCGACAATGCTGACGTCGGCGGCGCTCGAGCTGATCAACGCATCGTCGATCACGGCGCTGTTCGTGGTCGAGAAGCAGAAGCCGGTTGGGCTCATTCACGTCCACGATCTCTTACGTCTCGGCGTTGCCTGACAGCGCGACTGGGCTGAGCGTCAGATCCAGCCCATCAACTCGCGCCGTGCAACCGCCTCGATGACATCGAGACCTTCGGAACTATCGTTGAGCGCCGGCAAATAGGCGAATTTCTCACCGCCGTTCGACTCGAAAATATGCCGGTTCTCGCGGTCGAGCTCTTCCAGCGTTTCGAGGCAATCGGCAGAGAAGCCCGGCGCGACGAGTGCGATTCTCTTGGTTCCCGATTTGGCTAGGCTTTCGACAGTCTTGTCCGTGTAGGGCTGTAGCCACGGATCGTTTCCGAAGCGTGATTGGAAGGTCGTCAGCCAGCGCTCGGGCGCGACACCAAGCTTCTCGCGCAATAGCCGCGATGTCTTCTGGCATTGGCAGTGATAGGGATCGCCCTTCGCGAAATACTTTTCCGGCATCCCGTGGAACGTCGCGACGATTTTCTCCGGCTCGAAATCGAGTTTCGCGAGGCTTGTCTGCATCGAGCGAGCCAACGCATCGATATATGCAGGATCATCATAATAGGCCGGTGCCGCGCGAACCGCCGGCTGCCAGCGCATTTTCATCAAGGCACGAAAGGCGTGATCGCACGCCGTCGCGGTCGTGGGCGCAGCGTACTGTGGATAGAGAGGCAGAAGCAGGATGCGATCGCAGCCTTGCTCTTTCAGCGCCAAAATTCGGCTTTCCGTCGTCGGGTTCGCATAACGCATGGCCCAATCGACGATGATGCCGTTTTGATCCTTCAAACGCGCTGCAAGCTGAACGGCCTGATTGCGGCTGATCGTTTTGATAGGACTTTCGTTCTTCTCGTTATTCCAGATCGTTGCGTAGTCCTTGCCTTTGCGGCCAGGCCGGACGGTGAGGATGATGAGATTCAGGATCGGCCACCACTTCCACCGCGGCTCCTCGATCACGCGCTCGTCGGACAGGAATTCCTTGAGGTAGCGGCGCATGGCCCAATAGTCGGTGCCGTCGGGCGTCCCGAGATTGAGGAGCAGGACTCCGATGCGCCCAGGGGCGACCGGCTTGTGGTCGTCCGGCAGGCCCGAGGATTTGTCGGCAAATACGGTCGATTTCGGCGCTTCGTTCATCCGCTTTCCAGTCCACTAATACCGTAACGAGAGAATAGCGGATCAGGCGCGCCGTTGCGATGGCGCTGCAGTCGCGGCTTGCGCCGCAAGCCGGGGCTTCGCCACGACGGGCTTGATTTCGGCGCCGATGTGCACGGCTTGTGGTTCAGCGGGGCGCGCGACTGGGGCGGCGATCTGCGAAGCGCGCAATGTGTTACCGAATTTCCAGTACGTCTCCATCCGCTTGACGAAGGCGCGCGGCGTCTCAGCAAAAAGTCGCTCGGCGCGAAATTCTGCTGCCGTACGAAGGGCCTGCTGCTTGCGAAGACACAATTCGACGATCGCTTCTTTTTGGTCGGATGAAATATCTTCCGCCTTTATCGTCGCAGCGATCAGCAATGCCAGATCGTGGTCGTCTCCAAGAATTTGCGACAGCTCGCGTGCCGCCGTCACTCTCACCGCGAACTCCTCGGGCCAAGAGCGGGCAAGCAGGCTCATCTGCCGCCAGTGCCATTGGACCGATTTGCGCAGGGTATGAAAGGTTTCGTCCGCCGGTTCGGAGTAGGCGATTTTCAAAGCCCTGCGGGCATGGCGATAGCTTTTTTCGAGACCGCCTTCGAGCGCCACAAAGCCTCGCTTGCGAATGCGTGCGCGGGAAAACTTCTTGGCTTCGCGCAGGAGCATCAACCGTGCCTTCGCCGCGCAACCGGGATCAAGCGGCTGCTGCGCATCGCCCAAGCTCTTCGCAAGATGCGCGTTAAGCGGCGCCAACGTCCGCGCTCCGTCGGAACCCGTCTCAGCCAGGAGCTTCTGGAGCGTATCGCGCACCACAACTTGATCGCGACGACCAGCGAGCAGTTGGGCGATCTCGCCCAAAGCGTTTGCGCGTTTTCGAGCCTTGTCGTTGCCGATCGCGGAAGCCGCCAATCGCACGAGCGCTCGCAAGCGCTTCAGCGATTTCCGGCACTCATGCACACCTTTCGGTTGCACGTCCGGCGCGGCAAGTTCCTGAAGCGCCGCATCGAGCTGCTCGCGCGCAATACGGCGGAAGCCCTTCTCAACCGGCTCATCGATCTTGAACCTGTACGGCATGCGCGCGAGGTACCTTCATCGTTCAACTGGGAGTTGGGTAGAAATTAATCCACCGGAACGTGCGCTCCTGTCAAATCGGATGCGAAGGCGACGTGGTTAAAGCGACCTGTCCGCGGCCCATTCGAGCCACTCGCGGACGCGGGCATCCGGATCTGACGCCGTTAGGAAATCGGTAATGACCGCCAAGCTGTCGGCGCCGGCGTCCGCCACGCCCGTAGCCCGGTCGGGCGTCAAGCCGCCGATGGCGACGAGAGGAAGCGTCCCGATTTTTCTGCGCCATAACTTAATCCGCTCAAGGCCTTGTGGCGCCCAGGGCATGACCTTCAGTTTGGTTTCGTAGATTGGCCCCAGAGCGACATAATCTGGGTTTACCGCCAAGGCCGTCGCGAGTTCCGCTTCGTTGTGTGTCGACACGCCGAAGCGAGTGCCTGCCTTTCTCAGCGCTCCGAGGTCGGCAGTCTGCAGATCCTCTTGACCGAGGTGAATGAAATCGGCGCCGGTTTCGATAGCCACGTCCCAGTAATCATTCAGGATCAGTTGGCAGCTATGCGCTCGGGTCAATTCAAGCGCGCGTCGCGTCTGACTGGCGACGGCTTCGCGCGTTGCATCCTTGATCCGCAATTGCACGAGTTTGACGCCGAGCGGCACAATACGCTCAAGCCAGCCGATATCCGGGACGATCGGATAGAAAGGTGCGAGCTTCGCCGGCATGCGATTCAAATCCGGCTCACTCGATGTCGAAAAACGGCGTGCCTGCAACGGGCGTCGAGGGCACGGCCATGTCGCGCGGCGGCATCAGACCCGCTTCGAAGCCAAGACGTCCGGCTTCGATTGCCTTGGCGAACGCCTCCGCCATGCCAACGGGATCCGCGGCTTTCGAGACAGCGGTGTTGAGCAGAACGGCATCATAGCCAAGTTCCATCGCGAGAGCCGCATGCGAGGGCGCGCCGATACCGGCATCGATCACGAGCTTCACGTCAGGGAAATAAGCGCGAAGGCTCTTGAGTGCCGCGACGTTGGCGAGGCCGCGGCCGCTGCCGATGGGCGCTGCCCACGGCATAATGACTTCGCAGCCTGCCTGCTGCAGACGCTCCGCCACAGAGAGGTCTTCGGTTGTATAGGGAAAGATCTTGAAGCCGTCCGCGGCGAGCGTGCGTGCGGCTTCGACGAGGCCGAACACATCAGGTTGCAAAGTGTCGTCGTTCGCGATGACTTCGAGCTTGACCCAGTTCGTTCCGAACAGCTCTCGCGCCATTTCGGCCGTCGTGATCGCATCACGTGCCGTGCGGCATCCCGCGGTGTTGGGGAGAACGCGGACGCCCAGACTTTTGATGATCTCGAGGAACCGCTCGCCGACTTTTCCTCCCGCAGCCTCGCGACGGAGCGAGACCGTCACGACAGACGCACCCGAGGCCTTAGCCGCCTCCGCGAGTATCGCCGGGGAAGGATAGCCTGCCGTGCCGAGCAGAAGCCGCGACGGAACGGTTTCGCCGTAGAATGACAGGGTTTGCTTCTTATGCAGACTTTGATCCCGAACGTTCATAGGTTTGAGATGCTCATTCAGCCGCCCTGGCGCGCGGAGACGATCTCGACGCTATCGCCGACGTTGATGCGTGTCGTAGCACGCTTCCCCTCGGGTATGAAATGACCGTTCAGCGCGGTCGCGACCTTGGCATTTGACAGTTCGTGCTCGTCTAGAAGCCCGGCAAGCGTTTGTGCTCCTGTTTCGGACTTCCGGCCATTGACGATAAGTTCGATTTTCGGCATCGCGTTCAGCATCGGCTCGGCCTTCGTGGACCTGCTGGAAGTAGGCCTTTTCCCGGCGTTTACTAGAGGATTTCGCGATTTATTACCGTAAACGCCGTGAACGGGTCAAAGTACCGCCAATCTGCCGCATTGGCTAAGTTCCCTCCCCCGCTCGTCTGCACCGAGGATGGCCCGCATGTTCTCGCAATTGATGTCCTCCCGACGCTTTGCTCCGTTGTTCTGGAGTCAGTTGCTTGCAGCGTTGAACGACAACCTGCTCAAGAACGCGCTGGCGATGCTGGTCGTCTATCGGCTCGCAATGGAGAACGGTCCGGCGATCGGCACATTGGCGGGCGCGGCGCTCATCCTGCCTTTCTTTCTGTTTTCGGCACTCGCGGGACAATATGCCGACAAATTCGACAAGGCGCAGGTTGCGGCCCGCGTGCGTCTTGCTGAAATTCCAGTCGCTCTTGCGGCGGCGGCGGGGTTTCTGCTGCCGTCCGTTCCGCTGCTCTTTATCGCGTTGATCCTGTTCGGCACGCTCAGCGCATTTTTCGGGCCGGTGAAGTACGGACTACTGCCGACACACCTCGAAATCAAAGAGCTTCCCGCCGGCAACGCACTGATCGAGGGCGCGACGTTCATTGCCATCCTGCTCGGGACGATCGGCGGCAATCTAGCGTCGGGAGGCGACAGGGAGATCGGCCTTGTCGCCGGCACGATCGTGTTGATCTCGATCCTAGGCTGGATGTGCGCCCGGCTCATTCCGGCGGCGCCCTCGACTGTTCCCGATCTCGCCATCGACAAGAATATCGTCACGTCGACGCACACGCTTATCAAAGACCTGCGTAGCGACAAGCGGATTTGGCAAGGCGCGCTGATTACGTCGTGGTTCTGGCTCGTCGGCGCGGTCGTCCTGGCGCTTTTACAGAACCTCATTCCGCATACGCTGAACGGTGCTCCTATCGTCTACACCCTGGCGCTTTTCACGTTTGCCGTTGCGGTGGCTCTTGGCTCCATCGCCGCGGCGCGTGCGAGCAAGAACAGGCCGAATCTGGCGCTCGTGCCGATCGGCGCGCTGCTAATGGGGCTGTTCCTCATCGATTTAGCACTGCTGGCGGCGCAGATGACGCCGGCACCGCAGCCGATCGGCATCGCCGAGTTGCTCGCCTCGATCACCGGCGTCCACATGCTGATCGATCTCGCGGGCATTGCGTTCGCGGGAGGTCTCTTCATCGTTCCCTCATTCGCGGCCGTGCAGGCATGGTCGCCGGTCGAGCGCCGCTCGCGAGTCATCGCCGGCTGCAACGTACTGTCGGCGGCATTCATGACGCTCGCCGGGCTCGGTATCGCAGCGCTGCAGTATGAGAAGGTCTCCGTTTCCGTTCTCTATGCTGGTATCGGCGTCGCCAATCTCATCGTCGTCGCGCTGGTGCTGCGCGCCTGGGGTGCCGAGGGCGTCAAGGATGTCGGCGTCTTCCTGTTCCGGACCTTTTTCGGCGTCGAAGTGAAAGGGCTCGAAAATCTGCCGAAGCTCGGAGAGAAGGCTGTCATCGCGCCCAACCATGTCAGCCTGCTCGATGCGGGATTGATGCACGCGCTGCTTCCCTCGCACGCGATCTTCGCCGTCGATACCGGCATGGCCCATACCTGGTGGGTGAAACCGTTTCTGAAACTCGCCAAATCCTATGCCATCGATCCGACGCGGCCGTTCGGCATGCGCCATCTTATTCAGGAAGTGAAGGACGGCTCCTCGCTCGTCATTTTCCCGGAAGGCCGACTGACGGTTACCGGCGGATTGATGAAGGTCTATGACGGCACGGCGATGATCGCAGACAAGGCGGATGCGCCGGTCATTCCCGTGCGCATCGACGGTCTCGAGCGGTCGTACTTCGGCTACCTGAGCAAAGTGCAAACGAAAAAAGCGTGGTTCCCGAAGACGACCGTGACGATCCTGCCGCCGGTCAAATTGAAGATCGACCCGAACCTGCGCGGCAAGCAACGCCGGTTGGCGGCGGGCGCTGCGCTTCAAGACGTGATGACCGATTCTGCCGTGCTGACGACGCCGATCGATCAGACGCTCTTTCAAGCTCTCGTGCAGGCGCGGCAGACGCGCGACACCGGCAAGGCTGCGATCGAGGACCCGCTCGGCACGAAGCTTACGTACAAAAAACTTATCGTCGGTGCCCAGGTGCTCGGCGCCAAGCTCGCACCGATGCTGCCGCCCGTGGGGCAATCGGTCGGCGTTCTGCTTCCGAATTCGGCCGGCGTCGCAGTGACGTTCTTCGCCCTTCAAACGATGGGCCGCGTTCCGGCGATGCTGAACTTTACGGCGGGCGCAGCGAACGTCATCTCGGCCTGCAAGGCGGCGAACGTGACGGTCGTTTTGACGTCGCGAGCATTCGTCGAGAAGGGCCATTTCGAAGCGCTCGTGCAGGCGGTCAGCACTGTTGCGCGGATCGTCTATCTCGAAGACGTGCGCGCGACCGTGACGTTTCTCGACAAGATCAAGGGCCTTGCGCAGGGTGGCAAGCCGCAGGTCGATCGCGACTGCAACGCGCCCGCCGCCATCCTTTTCACATCGGGCTCGGAAGGCTTGCCGAAGGGAGTCGTCCTTTCTCATCGCAATCTGCTTGCCAACTGCGCGCAAAGCCTGACGCGCGTTGCGTGCAACGGTAGCGACAAGGTTTTCAACGCGCTGCCCGTGTTCCATTCATTCGGGCTGACCGCCGGCCTTCTGATGCCGCTCATCGCGGGCGTGCCTGTGTACCTCTATCCGACTCCGCTGCATTACCGCATCATTCCGGAACTCGTTTACGGCTCGAATGCCACGATCCTGTTCGGCACGGATACGTTCCTCTCCGGCTATGCGCGCGTTGCGCACCCTTACGATTTCGCGCGCGTGCGTCTCGTCCTGGCAGGTGCCGAAGCGATCAAGGATCGTACGCGCCAGCTCTATATGGACCGCTTCGGCGTGCGCATTCTCGAAGGCTACGGCGTTACGGAGACCGCGCCCGTGCTCGCCATCAATACGCCTCTTGCCAACAAGGCGGGAACGGTCGGGCGCCTGTCGCCGCTGATGGAGGCGCGGCTCGACTCCGTGCCGGGTATAGACTCCGGCGGACGTCTATTCGTGCGCGGCCCGAACGTCATGCTCGGCTATTATCGCGCGGAAAATCCTGGCGTTCTCGAGCCGCCCTCCGATGGCTGGCATGACACGGGCGACATCGTCGAGATCGACCCGCAGGGATTCATCACGATCAAGGGGCGGGCGAAGCGCTTCGCCAAGATCGCGGGCGAGATGGTATCGCTGTCGGCCGTCGAGGCGCTGGCTGCGGAGCTTTGGCCGAATTTAATTACCGTCGTCGTTGCCCTCCCCGATGCGCGCAAGGGCGAACGGCTGGCGCTGCTGACAACAGACCCCAATTGCACGCGCGACGCATTTGTTCAGTTTGCAAGACGCAAGGGCGCGACGGAGCTTATGGTTCCGGCCGATATTTTTGTCGTCGGCAAGATTCCGCTGCTTGGGTCCGGCAAGCCCGACTATGTCGCCGCGCTCGAACTTGCGAAGAAGACGATTGCGGAAAAGTCGGCGTCAGCTGGGGGGTCTTTCGAACAGCGGGCTATCACGCCGGCCGTCTGACAGGAACCCGCCGACCGCCTGCGCCAGAACAGGTGCGAGAAGGAAACCGTGGCGATAGGCGCCGTTCACGCGGATCGTTCGGCCTCCATCTTCGATGACGGCACGCGGAACGTTGTCGGGAAACGCCGGCCTGACGCCGGCGCCCATATCGAGAATCGATGCTTCCCCGAAAGCCGGATGCAGCGCATAGGCTGAGCCCAAGAGATCGAGCGCCGATTTCAGCGTCATCGGGCCGTCGTCCTCGCGCTCGATCAGGCTTGCGCCGATGACATAGCGGCCATTGCCTTGCGGCACGATGTAGGCCGGTTGCCGAGGATGCAGCAGCCGCACCGGCCGCGTCAGGCCGACATCGCGCGACTGAATGAGCACGCGCTCACCGCGGACGCCCCGAAGGGAGGGAAGATCCTGCCGTGCACCCATCCCGCGGCAATCGATCGTTACGTCCTCATCGTGCGGCTTAAAGGGCTGGCCGAATTCCGTCGCGACGTTTAGCGCGCGCACCTCGGAAAGCAGCCATTTCAGCGCTTCGGTCGCGACGACATGGGCTTCGTCGGGAAAGAAGAGGCCGCGCTCAAAGCGTCCGGCGAGATCGGGTTCGAGTTTCGCGATGCGATGCGCCGCAACGACCTCATGCCCTTCCGTCATCTGCTCGAACCGCGTCAGATCCGAGTTGTCACGCGGTGGCGCGACGACAAGCGTTCCGTTGATGACCGTACCGGGGTACGCCTTGTGCCAGAGGCCGATACTTTCGCGGCCAAGATCGCGAACGATGGCTGGCGCGCCTTCTGCCTCACACTCGGGGGCGATCATGGCGGCGGCCAAGCGACTCGCGCAAGCCGCGAACGGGTCGCTGTTCTGTTCGACAAGGCGCACGCGATGGCCCGCACGCGCGTGCGTATAAGCCTGCCACATGCCGGTTATCCCGGCGCCCACGACCACTATAGATAGCTTGCTCACGACGTATCCCGCTCAGTTGCGCGGCTTCTCTAGCATCAATCGCCGACCGCGACACCTTCGCGGCGCGGATCGGCCCCGCCTTCGAGATGTCCGGCCCTGCGCACGATGGTGTGAATGCCGGATGTCATCGTCGTATTGCCGATGACATGGCCATAGGACGTCAAGTCGAATGCCGGCCAGACGTAATAGGGAGAATATTCGATTATGAATGGGCCACCCTGACTTCCGAAATTCGGGAGCGCCGCAGCCTGCTGCGCGTTGAGACCCCAATCCAGGATCCCCACCAGCGTTTTGACGACGTAGAGGATGATCTGCGATCCGCCCGGCGAACCGGTCACGATCTCGGGCGTGCCTTGCGAATCGAGCACGATCGTCGGCGCCATCGAACTGCGCGGGCGCTTGCCGCCTGCAACGGCATTCGCCACCAACGCGCCGGTTGCATCGACGGGTATGAAGGAAAAGTCCGTCAGCTGGTTATTCAAGAGAAAGCCCGCCGCCCAGAGATGCGATCCGAATGCGCTTTCGATCGTAGCGGTCATTGACAGGGCGTTGCCGTCCGCGTCCACGATCGAGATCTGGGTCGTCCCCGGCACTTCGTTGGTGAAATCCTTGCCGAAGGTTTTCTTTGCCAGCCCCGGCGGCAGACCGGGCTCGGCCTTGTCCATCGCCTTTTCGGGATTGATCAACTTTCGCCGCTCCGCGAGATAGGTGTCGTCCATTAGGCCCGACGGAATCGAAACATGGTCGGGATCGGCGATGTAGCGATTGCGGTCGGCGAAGGCGAGCTTCTCAGCCTCTGCGATGATATGGAGCGCAGGCGCGCTCATCAACGCGGCGGCGCCTTGCACCTGAGGGAATGGCTCGATCAACTTCAAAACCGTTCCTACGGTTATCCCTCCTGACGACGGCGGGCCCATCCCGCAGACTTTTCTTGCGCGATAGTTGACGCATACCGGATCGCGTTCCTTCGCGACGTATCCCGAAAGATCTGCTGTCGTCATATCTCCTGGGATACTCGACGCCTTGCCGACGGCCTTTACGATCGCATCGGCGATCGGCCCGGAATAAAACGCGTCGGCTCCCTTTTCCGCGATCACCCGCAATGTCTCCGCATATGCAGAATTCGTCCTGACGTCGCCCGCCGCCCGCGGTCTGTCGTTCTCGTCAAAGAAGTAGGCGCGTGCACCGGCCGAAAAATTGTCGGCTTTCGATTCATTGAGCAGAACCGCGAGTCGCGGCGAGATCTGAAAACCCTCTTCTGCGAGCTTGATGGCCGGAGCAAAGAGCGTCGCCCACGGCAGCTTGCCATAGCGCTTATGTACGGCCTCCAAAGTTCGCATGAGACCGGGAACGCCGACGCTCAGCCCCGAACGCACAGCCGTCTCGAAAGCCATCGGCTTGCCGTCTCGTATGAATCGGTCCGGTTTCGCTGCAGAGGGGGCCGTTTCTCTACCGTCGAAGGTCGCGAGCGAACGGGATTGCGCATCCCAATAAACAAGGAATGCGCCGCCGCCCAAGCCCGAGGACTGCGGCTCGACAAGGCCGAGAACAAGCTCCGTCGCAATGGCCGCGTCTGCGGCCGATCCTCCCTGGCGCAAAATCTCGAGTCCTGCCTCGGCGGCGCGCGGCTCGGCGGCGACAACCATTTGACGCTGCGCGATGACAAGGGATTTCGCCTTCGTTCCCGACGCGGCTTCCGGAGCAGGCCGGCTTTCCTGTGCTGTTACGGACGATACGGCAAGGAACAGGCACAAAAATGCGGTTAGCAATCTGGAAATCATTCGTGCTCCTGGCAGGCATGCGGCAAACAATGTTGGCGAGGGGCGAGAAAAGAAGCATATCTCATCGCCGATTTCTTAAAGCAAAATTGCAAGAGACTCACATGCCCATTTTTATTGGTCGTCAAATCCGGTTCGGGATCGTTGCACTTGGTCTTTTTGCTGCTGGAGCGGCAAGCGCCGTGGCGCTCGAAGCCACGACGCGGGTCACGCCGCTTCTTTCGACCGGCAAAACGATCATGGACGAACCGATCGTTTACCCGACGGGCGCACCGGCAAAGGTGACGACTGCCATCGTCGAGATGCAGCCAGGCGCGGAAACAGGCTGGCACACGCATGGCGTTCCTTTGATCGGTCTCATACTCGATGGCGAGCTGACAGTCGATTACGGCGCCAAAGGCAAGCGCACTTACAAAAAAGGCGACTCAGTCGCAGAAGCGATGAGCATCCCGCATAACGGCAAGAACACGGGCAACAGCGTCATGCGGCTCTTCGTTGTCTACATGGGCGCGGAAGGCATACCGACGTCGATCCCGGCAAAGCAGCCGTGAGAGGGAATAACTCTGCGAGGCCGGAACCTTGGAATGGCCGTCTGAGTTGCAGAGCGCATGTCCCGATCATCTGTCTATCGCATCGCACTTGCCATTGCTTTGTTGAGCACGGCGATTGCATTGGGCGGAGCACTCGCGCATCTGTTCGAGCTGCCCAATAAAATCGGTCTATCCCGCGATGACTATTTCGTCGTTCAAGGCATCTATCGCGGTTGGCAGCTGCTGGGATTTGTACTTCTCGTCCAACTTCTGTCGATCATCACGGTCATCGTACTGTCGAAACATGAGCAAGACGTGCGCGTGCTCAGCGTGATCGCGCTTATCTGTCTGATCGCCGCCCAGATACTTTTCTGGATGTTCACCTACCCGGCGAATGTCGCAACCGACAATTGGACCAGGATCCCGGCAAACTGGGAGACGCTACGAAGGAACTGGGAATATTCTCATGCAGCCGGCGCCATATTCCAGCTGGCGGGCATGATCGCTCTCATCGGCGCAGCGATTGCCCGGGGAAGGTAATGCCCGCGCGACGCCGAATCAGGTGGCGGGGCTCTGCTGAATGAAGCTTTCCGGCGTACCGTCCTTCGGATCGACGAAGATAATGTCTTTAGGATCGCGGCGCGGCGTATCGATCGAAAGGAAAACCAAGGGTTCCTCAAGAATCGACGGCAGCGCGTGCACAATGCCCCGCTCGAAAAAGAGCAGCTCTCCGGGTCCGAACTCAGCAACCGACGCAGGGTCCTGCATCCAGAACGTGCCGCGCCCGGAAATCACATAGAGATACTCGTCGGAATTCACGTGATAGTGCGGCGGCGTCGGCTTGTAGACCCGAAAGACACGCGCGCTCGCGGACGGCCGATCGGTCAAATAGCGGTCGATGAGGAGCGTCGTCGCGCTTGCGGGAAGCGATTCTGCAATGTCGCCGATGTTGAAACGGCCGGTCGCAGGCATGTCAGATTTATT
This sequence comes from Hyphomicrobium sp., assembly GCA_035547255.1. Taxonomy (GTDB): domain Bacteria; phylum Pseudomonadota; class Alphaproteobacteria; order Rhizobiales; family Hyphomicrobiaceae; genus Hyphomicrobium_B. The sequence goes on along the minus strand of DASZVX010000161.1, from coordinate 9,066 downwards.
CATGATGAGCCGAGCTCCGTCGGGTCCAGTACACATCCAAATCAAACACCGAGTTCACCGTAACCAGTTGCAATTGCAGCACACGTTCCAACTCGTTGCTGTCGAAGAGCGTCGTGCGTCGCGGCGTCTGTTGCCGGGGCAGCAGGTGCTTGATTAGGTTCCGCCCCGATATCGTTGCTATATCCTTTGGAGGGGCAAATGCGTTCATTCAAAATCGGCGTGGCGGCTGCGGCCGTCATGTGTGCGCTTTCGATGACGGCAGAGGCGGGCAGCTGCACGAGAGTCGGCGCCATCGGCGACGGGCTGACACACGATCTGGCGGTCGTCATGTCAACCCATGGGCTGGCCAACATCATCGAAGACAAGGGACTGAAGGGTAAGGGCCCGATCCACACGACCTGCTCGCAGGGCGCGGTGCTGACCGAATGCCGCTCATCGCAGACGGCCTGCAAGTAATCCCGGCGATTTCGAATTCACGGATTGAATGCCATCGCACGCGGCGCGTGCGGTGGCGTTTTCTTTTTCGCTTAGTGAAAGTCGCGTGACTTCGGAATGATGCGGACGTTGCGCGGGTGGTGTGGCTTCGGACGCGAAAAGCGCGGATGGATCCTCTTGTCTGCGCCGTCGGGGTGTGCGGAACTTGCATCCGGATTGAGACTTTCATTCGCGTTGGCGAGCGGCGCTTTCATATCTGCGGCCCACTCGGAAAGCTGCAACAACCAATCGCTCCGGTCGGTAAGCCTTACCGATACGATGTGAATGATGTCGGCAAACTCTCCGACCTGCTTCTGAAGGCGTCCGTCGATCTCGATCAGCCGCGCCGTCATCACGGCCTTGCGATAGCGCTCGAACGTTCGCGGCCAGATAACGGCATTGGCGATGCCTGTCTCGTCCTCGATCGTCATGAAAATGGCGTTGCCCGAACCCGGTCTTTGCCTGACCAGCACGACGCCCGCGACCCGAACGCGTGCGCCGTCTTTCAATCTGCCGAGATCTTCGCAGGACAAAACGCGGGCCTTGCGAAAATCCTCGCGCAGAAATGACATCGGATGGGCTTTGAGCGAAAGCCGCAGCGTTTGATAGTCGTTGACGACATGCTCGGAGAGCCGCATCTCCGGCAGGCGCACTTCGGTTTCACTTCCCGTTTCTCGCGCCTCGCTCCAGGCGAACAGCGGCAACGGCGATGCATTAGAGATCGCCTTCACCTCCCAGAGCGCCTGGCGCCGATCGAGCCCCAACGAACGGAACGCATCGGCCGCCGCGAGTTTCTCCAGAGTTTGGACATTCGACCGCTTTGCGACATCCTGTATCGCACGGAATCTTTCCTCCCGCGCTTCAGAGGAAGGAGAAATAAGAACTGTTGACGATGTTTTCTTTCGACGGCGGCGCTTCTTTTTCAAATCTTCATCCGGCACCTCATGGATATCAACTTCCTTGAGGCCGTCGATCAGGCGCAGACCGAGGCGGAGCGCAATCTTACCCTCGGCCGTCTTTTCCAGTGTCGAATCCCAATCCGAGAAATTGGCGTCGGCATCACGGACTTCGACGCCGTTCTCAATGGCGTTGCGCACGATCTGAGCGGGCGCATAGAACCCCATCGGCTGTGAGTTCAAGAGCGCGCACGCAAACGCTGCGGGATATTTGCATTTGATCCATGCCGAAACATAGACGAGCAGCGCGAAGCTCGCCGCGTGACTTTCCGGAAAGCCGTATTCACCGAAGCCCTTGATTTGCGAAAAGCAGCGCGTCGCAAAATCCCGATCGTAGCCGCGCGCGACCATCCTCGAGATCATTTTGTCTTCGAGCTGCCCGATCGTTCCGACGCGACGGAATGTTGCCATGGCCCTGCGAAGATCGCTGACTTCCTTATCATTGAACTCCGCAGCAACCATAGCTATGCGCATGGCCTGTTCCTGGAACAGTGGCACGCCAAGCGTTTTGCCGAGAATGTTCTTGAGTTCGTCTGGGTCGCCATTTTTTGGAGAAGGATAGATTACGTCTTCGTCTCCAGCGCGACGGCGCAGATAAGGGTGCACCATGTCGCCCTGGATCGGTCCGGGGCGCACGATCGCGACCTCGATGACGAGATCGTACAAATTGCGCGGCTTCAAGCGGGGCAGCATGTTCATCTGCGCGCGGCTCTCGACCTGAAAGACGCCGATCGAATCCGCGTGGCACAGCATGTCGTAGGTATCAGTGTCATCACGCGGCACGCTGGCAAGCGTGAACTGCTTCCCGTGGTGCTTCTCGATCAGCTCGAAGGCTTTACGGATGCAGGTCAGCATGCCGAGCGCGAGCACATCGACTTTCATAAGATTGAGTGCCGCGATGTCGTCCTTGTCCCACTCAATGAACGTGCGGTCCTCCATCGCGGCGTTGCCGACAGGCACGACCTCGATCAAGGGACCACGTGTCAGCACGAAACCGCCGACGTGCTGGGAAAGGTGACGTGGAAAACCCATCAATTCCTGGGCACGCGCTCTCACCTCTGCCAAGGTTGGGTCGGTTGGATCGAGGCCCGCGCCGCGTATGTGCTTTTCCGGCGGGACGCTGCCTCCATACGTTCCCCACACCATGCCCGCGAGCGCCGAGATCGTATCTTCCGACAGCCCGAACACCTTGCCGACCTCGCGCATGGCCGAACGCGAGCGATAGGAAATGACTGTTGCGGCGAGTCCGGCGCGATCGCGGCCGTAGCGCTTGTAGATCCACTGGATGACTTCCTCGCGCCGTTCGTGCTCGAAATCGACATCGATGTCGGGTGGTTCTTCGCGCGCCGATGAGATGAAGCGCTCGAACAGAAGATTGACCTCGGTCGGGTTTACGGCCGTGATACCGAGACAGTAACAGACAACCGAATTTGCCGCCGAGCCGCGGCCCTGGCAGAGAATGCCCTTCGAGCGCGCGAAGGCAACGATGTCGTTGACCGTCAAAAAATACGGCGCGAACTTTCGCTCGTGGATCAGCGCCAGTTCTTTCTTGATGGTCTCTCCGACTTTTTCAGGAAGGCCATCCGGGAATTGCTTTTTTGCGCCTTCCCAAGTGAGGTTTTCCAGATGTTTCTGGGGCGTCGATCCCGGCGACACCGGCTCGTCGGGATATTCGTATTTGAGATCGCCGAGCGAGAACTTGCAGGCTTCGGCAATATCGAGCGTGCGGGCGAGTGCTGGCTCGAACCCCTTGAAGAGGCGCGCCATCTCGGCGGGTGATTTCAGATGCCGTTCGGCGTTGGCTTCGAGCCGGAGACCAGCTTCGCGAAGCGTCGTCTTTTCGCGGATGCAGGTGACGACATCCTGCAGCTTGCGACGTTCGTGATGGTGATAGAGCACGCCGTTCGTCGCGACGATCGGTGTGCCGCATCGTTCGCCAAGCTCGGCCAGCGCTGCGATGCGCGCGCGATCATCGCCGCGATAAGTGTGAGATGCGGCGAGATAGAGCGGTGCGCTTTCGAGCGCCGTTTTTATGCGATGGAGGGATTGCTCAAGTGGCTCCCGGCATTGCCGCCCCTGACCCCGTGAAGGACTGGGAGAGGGAGTGACGCCCCCCACCCCTAACCCCTCCCCGAGAGGGGGAGGGGAAATGGAGGGGCCCTTCCCGCGAGAGGAAGAGAAATTAGAGTTATCCGCATCAGAGGACGTTTCGTTCGGGCGGGAACGTGAGGAACCGAAGTGCAAAATTTTCGCGCTCTGGATTTCTTCAGGTGCGATCTGTTGAGGTTTCGCAGCTTCGACGTCCCGCCAATTCCAATCATCAGGCGGAAGGGCGATGAAGATCTGGCCTTCCGCATATTCAGCGACATCGGCGAGATGCAAAATGCATTTGCCTTTGTCGGCGCGGCCTTGACCTAAAGAGAGAAGCCGGCAGAGGCGACCGTAAGCAGCGCGGTCCGTCGGATAGACGAGCAGGCTCGGCGCATCTTCGAGGTCGAGACGAGCACCGATGACAAGCCGCAACGGGCCGCCATCTTTCGTGTCTTTTGCCGCAACGTGGGCGCGAACGACGCCTGCGAGCGTGTTGCGGTCGGTTATCGCAATGGCAGAAAGTCCGAGTGCCTTGGCCTGTTCGACAAGCTCGTCCGCATGAGACGCGCCGCGCAGGAACGAAAAATTCGTCGTGACCTGAAGCTCGGCATACCGCAACGACATCTCTCGTCCTTACGCAAAGAGCCCATGCAGGAACCAAGTCGGCCGCCCGCTTTCTTTTTCACCCGCATAAAGGCCGTGCCGGAACACCCAGTACATCGCCCCATCCTGATCCTCGATTCTGTAGTAATCACGGGTGCGCGGAGACTTTTGCCCATCATCAAGATAGAGCGCGTTCCACCATTCAGGCGCGATGCGTTCGGGGCCCTCGGCGCGCGCGACGCGGCGCTCGACACGACGCCAAATGAACTGCGCGGGAGGACCATCCGGCACTTCCGCGATCACGTCGATCGGCTCGGGGCGTGCGAGCATGAAGGCGGGCCGCATCGCACTTTTCGGAAACGACGAGGATGGCGCGTCGGCATGCTGCAACGGACTCATCGCAGGCAAGGCTGCAAGCGCCGGCAAGCGTGCTTCGGCGCGCTCGGGGATATGGCTGGCGCGCGGCTGCAAGACCGTAATGGCATTGCCGCCGAAGCGATTGGATAGACGATCGATAATTGCCGCCGGATCGCGAAACGATGCGCTTGCCGGGTCGGCAAATCCGTTTTGCGTGGCATCGCGTTCCCCGACGCGCACGGCATCGAGGCGCAGCAAATCAATGCCGAAGCCCGCATCGACGTTGGCCAGCTTATCCTTCAGAAGCATCAGCATATGCTCGGCCTTGCGGCACGGCATGCTCATCGTGGCTGTAGCTGTTCCCGCCGTGCCATCGGCGCGATAGAACGTGAGGCGCACGGTGCGCGCGCCGAGACCTGTAGCGGCCAACTCCTCCACGAGATCAGCAGCAAGCTCGCCTGCAAAAGCTTCCAGGGCTTCCGACGAGATCAGCGGCTCCGCGAAGGCGCGCGCGACGGACAGCACAGGCGGCGGCACCATCGGTCGGCGCGGCTCCTCCGCCGATCCCAGCGCCTGATCGAGCCGCATCAACACATCAGCGGCAGCCTCGGACGAACGGAAACGGCGTTTCAGGCTGTCGCGCGGAATATCGTAGAGCTGACCGACGCGGCGAAGACCCAATCGTTTCAGAAGAAGCACGCGCGATGCTTCAAGCCGCAATGCTTCGATGGGTAAAGCTTCGATCGCTTCGCGCGTCTGATCCGTTGGCGCCATCGCCCAGCATGCATCCGGCGGACAGCCGAAACGAGCGAGCGCATGCGCCGCGCCGAATGTGTCGGCAAGTCCCGCCCGCGCAGGGCCGCCGAACGAAGCAAGGCGCCGCGTGATATCGTCGAGCAAATTTTCTTCGCTGCCGAAAAGATGCGAGACGCCGGTGATCTCGATCCAGAAGCCGTCCTCGCCGTCGATATGCCGGTTGGGGCCATAGCGACCCGCCCAGCGCGCCAGTTTCAAAAGTGCGCTTTTATCTTTTCGGGGTTCGGCAGGCCGCGACATGAGAGCGGGATGGGCGGCGCGCGCATCACTCAGCGCGGTGCCGACTTCGAGTCCCAATCGCGCGGCGGCATCGTTGACGGCCGAGATCGCAAGGCCATGCACTCCGCTTTCAACGAGAGCGAAAGGCTGGCGCATCGGCACCGCTTCCGGCTCGGCGCGTTTGAGCCGGAAGATCGGCCACGACGGAAGCCAAATCGAAACGATGCGTTTCATCCGACCACTCCAAAACAAAAGGCGGCTGGGCGGCGCTTTCAGGCCGCGCACGACAGCGTTCGAGGGCAACTTCGAAACGGGAGGCCCCGGGTGCGCGAGGATCGAAGCGATGCGCCGCGCTCGGCAGCCGCTTGATCCGCCAGCGCGTTGCCGTGGCGCCCGCCGGTGCGGATGCCGGATGCGTGACGATGAGGCAGGGCGTCGCCATTTCCCCAGCGGCGAGGCTCAGGCGACGCGCCGGCATCAGATCGAGGTCATCGAGGACGCCGACGACCACCGCAAGGCTCGCACCCTTGAGGCTTTCCTCGATCGCATTCAGCGCGTCGCCGGAGCGCGCCGTCTCGACGATGATCAGGCGTGCGGGATCGAGGCCCAGGTGAGCGAAGCCTGCCGACGACGGCGAACCGAATTCGCCGGCCATTGTTTTCGGCCAGCACCAGAGCACCCAGGGCCGACTTGCCGATCGTGTCGCTGAAAATGAATCGACCCGACGCGCTGCGAGGCGTGCCGCGAAACCGATGCTCGCCATCCAGTCTGCCGCCGAGGCACCTCCGGCGACGGAAGGAACGCCTTTGACTTCATGGACGGCATTCGTCTCGATGCTCTTCGGCAGCAGGGCATCGGCGGCGCTACAGCCAAGCTCCCAGCGCCGCTGTCTCACCGGATGGCGTTCCTCGGCCGAGGTGGGCTCAGAAGGAGCCAAAGGGCCTCGACGCGGGGCGTGCCGTTCCAGACTCAGAATCCGCGAGCGCAGACCCGCGATCACCGCAGCTTTCCGAGAGGCGCTCATGAGACCAGCGGCCGGTCTAAGGGCGGGCTCGCCACGGCCGGTTTCGTCGTGAGCGGAGGCAGCCTCCAATGGAGGGGCCGAGGTTCTCGGGCTCAAAGGAACCTCCGGAGTTAAAGGGGTCGTTTACGACATAAGTTCTCTTTTTGTTCTAATTCTTATTCGCGACTCCGTCAAGGCTGCGAGACAAAGAACGAACTTCTGAGGTTCCGTCGTCAAATGGCAACACAGACCGCGGGAAAATTTCGAAAACATCAACGAACTCAGGAACTCAGTCGTAATCATAAATGGACTGTGACTTCCCTGCTCTGCCGGGGAAAACGGGACTGCTTTATACCCAGCCTTCACTAATCAAGAACAGGATAACCCCCGTTACCCTGCTCTTTGACCTTTGCCACTGATTGGAGCATCCCCCCGATGACCCTGCACTGCCGTTTGAGTGGAATTGCCCTTGCCGCCCTTGTTCTGGCCGGTGGACTGATTTCCGCAACCTCGGCCAAAGCCGAAGACCTCGTCGATTTCCTCTGGGGCGGTAGCGACGAGTACGGCGGTGGGCGGAGCGTCGTGTCGTTTGACCGGAGCTATAAGCCCAACCAGATCATCGTCTCGTTCTCGGATCGCCGGCTTTACCTGATCACGAAGCCGGGCGAAGCAATCACCTATCCCGTTGCTGTTCCGAAAGGCGACGCACGCTGGCAGGGCGTGACCTTCGTCTCCAACAAGCGCGTCAACCCGCCGTGGACGCCGACGCCCGACATGCTGCGCCAAAATCCGCGCCTTCCGCGTTGGGTGCCCGGCGGCCATCCGATGAACCCCCTCGGCATTCGGGCCATGTATCTCGGATCGAGCGCCTACCGTATTCATGGCACCGACGCGCCATGGACGATCGGCCAAGCCGTTTCGCACGGCTGCATTCGCATGACGAACAAGGACGTGCTGGACCTTTATCCGCGCGTGCCGGTCGGTATGCGCGTGACGGTCACGTGGCAGCACTTCGCGACCGGCTCTGTCGCGTCTGGCGACTCGTATCCGCGCTATGGCGACGATGAAGCCGGCAAGTCGAACAGCAACGGCTATGGCTATGCCCAGAATAGTTCATCCAGCCGCGCGAGCTACAGCAAGCCGCAGGGCGGCATCGGAAACCTGTTCTACTGGGATGATGAACAGCCGGCGCGCGCCGAGCCGGTGAAAGCCGTGCGCGCAAGTGCACGTGCAGAGGAATCGGACGACGGCGTCGATGCGACGGTCGACACTCCGATTGAGGCTCAGCCTGCAAAGAAGAAGGCGGCTTCTACGTCATCGCCCGCGACCAAGTCGGCCGAGACAAAGAGCGAGACAAAGAAAAAGAAACCGTCCGTCGTCGAGAAGAAATCGGCAAGGGCGTCTTCACCAGCCAAGACGAACGTCATTCCCGATCCGGTCAAGCCACGTGAAGGAGCTCCGGCCGATCCGACACCGACCAAGGCTTCAATGATCGAGCATTCTGAGAAGTCGTCTTAACTCTTATTTCTGGACGAGTTCATTTGAATCCGCGGGCGGCCATTGGGCCGCCCGTTTTGTTTTGGGCTTCAACCTACTATTCGGGGGGTTGCCTGCCGGCTGGGCACCCGCCATGTCACAGGTGCACGACACGCGCGATCGGGGCTATGATCGCCGCCATACTCCCTTGACCTGTGAGTTGAACAAACCCTTGGTGACGCTTCTCGATACGAACGGCCACAAGCCGCGCCTTCGCCATCCGGAAAAGGCGTCGCGGCCAGACACACCGCAATTGCCAAAGCCGCCCTGGCTCCGCGTTCGAGCCCCGGGCTCTCCGGGCTTCGCGCTCACGCACCAAATCGTGCGCGAGCACGGCCTTCATACCGTCTGCGAAGAGGCAGCCTGTCCGAACATCGGCGAATGCTGGCAGAAGCGGCACGCAACGATGATGATCATGGGCGACATCTGCACGCGCGCCTGCGCCTTCTGCAATGTCGCGACTGGACGGCCGACACATCTCGATTCCGATGAGCCGCGGCGCGTCGCCGACGCAGTGGCGCATCTCGGGCTCGAACACGTCGTCGTGACGTCGGTCGATCGCGACGACCTCGCAGACGGCGGCGCGCAGCACTTTGCCGAAACAATCAATGCAATACGGTCCGCGTCACCTCGGACAACGATTGAAGTCCTGACACCCGATTTCCTGCGAAAGGACGGCGCGCTCGAAACGGTCATCGCGGCACGCCCCGACGTCTTCAACCACAACCTCGAGACGGTGCCGGGGCTCTACCCGAAAATCCGCCCGGGCGCGCGGTATTTTCATTCGCTCAGACTGTTGCAGCGTGCGAAAGAGATCGACGCGCGGACGTTCACGAAGTCGGGAATCATGGTCGGTCTCGGCGAAGCGCGCGACGCCATTTTGCAGGTCATGGACGATCTCAGGTCGGCTGATGTCGATTTCCTAACAATCGGCCAATATATGCAGCCGACACGAAAGCATGCCGCCGTTGACCGTTACGTGCCGCCGGACGAATTCGAATCGCTGGCAAG
>DASZVX010000160.1:0-27235 GCA_035547255.1 Hyphomicrobium sp. | reverse complement strand
ATTTGCGTGACACATTTTAACCGCTCGTTGATCCGTGGGGGTTCATCCAGCAGTTGACCGCTATTTTGGCGCCGCGTTCTGCCGTCGGCGGTCAAGGGTAGTTGTCTGCGTAAAAACCACAAAGGTTTAGCGCGGGGGCGTGAAACCGAAGTGGGACATCTTCGTTTGGGAGGGTAGAGTCCGTGAGAGGAGCTATCCATGAGCACTTACCGCTTTCCGCTAAGGGGTAAGATCGGCGTCATCCGTGGGCTTAATGAACAACTCGCAGTGCGCCTCGGCGCAGCCAAGCGAGAGCAGATCAAGGCCAAAACCCGGATGACTGTAGTGCAAGACACAGAGCCGCTGACCGAGGAGGAGGTACGAAACCTTCCGGTCGCCCATCGCTATTCCGCCTAGGGCGTCGCCCGCGCCCTAGCCAGTTTCGCGTCAGCAAAAGATAGCCAGACATTCAAACGGCGCTGTTGAGATGGCGCCGTTTCGTTTACCGATTGGGACCCGCCGCCCTCAGGCGGCAGCCGCCTGCAAGGTCTTGAGCAAATCCCACGCCGCATTGATCTGCTTGATTCGCTCCTCGCGATGGCGGCGATCAGCTTCGCTGCGTGCATGGTCGGGATGCCAGGACATCCGCAGCGCATCGACGACCTTCTTGACCGCGGCGGGCGGCGCCTCGGGATTCAAACCCAGGACACGATAGGCCTCGAAGATCGTTGACGGCACATCAGCGGAGCCTGAAGCCGCTGTCTCGTTTTTGCGAGCGGTGCCGTAGACGATGCGAGTGATTCGGTCGAGATCCCGCTGTACTGCGCGCAGCATCGTGTCGACCCGCTTGCCGCCCAACTGACCCGCGCGGCGTGAGATATCGGCAGCACGGCTGCGCTGACCGTCAAGCTCCGTCTGCAGCACGTCCCGGAGAAGGAGATCAGGCGGCAGCGTCGCAACGAGCAGTTCCGTTTCGACGATACGCGCATGGACAGCGTCCAACGACTTCGCGATCGCATCGTCGCCCTCGCCGCGTCCGGACGACTCGAACCAGCTCTGATAACCGCGCCGGAACGCACCGGCCATCCGCGCATTCGTGCGGCCGCCAGTTTGGCGTGAACCTTCTGACGATGCCTCGGAAAAAAACGACGAGCGCGCGAAATCGTAGGTCAGAGGCATCCGCCGCCGTGCCACGAATAAGCACGCCGCCATCAGCGAGATGAGGAGTGTCGAGATGACGCCAGCGACCTTGAACGCTCCTCCTGAAGCAGAAGCCTTGACTGTCGGGTCGATCACCGTCACCCAATGAGGCGCTTCGGCGCGAGGAGCGGTGGAACTCGTCTCGATCACGCTATCGGCGGAAAGCGTTTGCGTCTCGACCTTCGGAAGATGTGTCGTATGCCCGAAACCGGGCAAAACAAAACGTCCCTTGAAGCGACTGACAGGGGCAAATCCGGCTGGCAAATGTGCGGGGAGTTCGACACCGGCAGCTGCGCCCGCGGCCGCGACCTTGGCCCAAGCCACCTTCTGTCCGCCGCATTCGATGGTAAATTTGTGAACCATCATCGTTTCGCAGCTGCCGCCCGGTGAGGAACCGCAGGCCGAGAACGGCATATCTTCACGGGTACCGAGGATCTGGTATGTGGTGGCGCTTGCAGGCGACAGGCGGGGAGTGCCCCGCTCCATGACGCATGCAAACGGCATGACGAGTTCGTCGGCGTTCGCGGGAAATGCCGCCGCCATGGCAAAGACTGAAATTGCTAGACCTAGTGCTCGCAACGCCCCCATCGCGCACGGCCCCCAAAAACGCTCGACAGCCTACTTAGTTATGATCCTAGCTTAACATCGCCAATACTGTGGAAATTGAAAAAGTTATGAACTGATTTCCCACAATGCGAGCTTGTGCTCTATTGATATTTAACAGACCGGCGGCCCGGGCCCTACTGCGAAATGGCCCCGCCAAAGTGCTCATCGGTCATCATTGTGCGCCGAAGGTTTGCGACTGCTCGACAAGCTCTTCGCCGTATCGCTAAAGACGTGGGATCCGGCGCGGGGGCGGATGGGGTCCGGAAACTGGAACACGACGGGGAGTTGCGTTGATGTCGGCAGATGTTGCCAATGGCCGCCTGTACCAGAAACAGGGGTTCTTCGAGCGTCTCTATGACCTGACGGACCTTGACGCCAAACCCGCACCCCTGCGCGAGGGAGAGACGTCGCAACCAATCAGCGATGTTCTGGCCCCCGATGAGACGCGCAAGCGCGAGCGATTCATCCCGGTCACTCGATTTGCCCTGCTCGACCGCCTGACAAAGCCCTACCTCTGGCCCGCGGGCCAGGCGGCCGAGGCTCGCCGCTTCTTCCGTTATCTCGATTACTGGCGTCAGCAGCAGTACTTCGCGCTGTTGCTAGATCTTGAGCAGACCTATGAATCGTTTTCCCCCGACAGCGACCTGCTAATGACGCGCAGCTTTTCCGATGAAGATCGCAAGATTTTGAAGCACCGCGTCTTCGAAGGTGTGGAAAGCCTTCTGCAGCGCGCCAACTATGTGCGGATCGATCCGACCGACGTCGAGATGATCCTGACCCGCGACAGTCATTACGGCCTTGATCTGACCGTCGACATGAAAGCCTTCGAGCGCATCGTGATCTACTATCGCGGCGCCTCCAATCAGAAGTACGAGCGCCGCAACGTCCGGAAATTCCTACGCAAGGAAGAATTCGACGTTCCGATCTTCCAGCGGCTTTTCATCATGTTCAAGTTGAAGCCGTTCGACACCCGCGTGGAAGAGGTGATGCGCGAAAAGCGGTGCAGCCGGTCCAGCGCGGAAAAATGGGTTGAGCGGGCTCGCCATCACATGCCGCCCGGCATCTCGGATAAGAACATCTACCTTAAATTGTTCAAGAACATCCCGCGTACCGACGTCGAGATGATATTCCCGAACACCGAAGTGCGTTTCCGCTCATTCGATAAATTGCGCCTTGGCGTGACGGCTGGCGGGGGCCTCGGGATGGGTGCGTTCGGCGCCGCAGGAAAAATCGCGCTGCTCGCGAGCAACCCGATCGCGGCGGTTGGCGCTCTCGCTGGACTGAGTGGCATCGCCTTCCGGCAAGCAATGGGGTTCTTCAACCAAAAACAGCGCTACATGATCGTGATGGCGCAAAACCTCTATTTCCACACGATGGCCGACAATCGAGGCGTAATCCTGAAAATCGCTGCGCGTGGAGCGGAAGAAGACGTTAAGGAAGAAATGCTTCTCTACAGCGTTCTCGCGAAAGAAAAGTCGACACGTGCCGATCTTCCATCAATAGATCTGGCGATAGAATCCTACCTGACGCGCACATTCGGCATTAAAGTCGATTTCGAGATCGACGACGCGCTCGACCGGCTGATCCGCGACGGCATCGTCGTCGAGAAAGCTGACGGCACGCTCGTCACGCTGCCGCCCTCCCAGGCGGCGAAACACATCGATGAAAAATGGGACCTGTTCCTCGACTATCTTCCCGACCCCATTCCCGCCGAAGGTTATGAATTCGAGGGAAGGTCCGTACCTCCGGCAGTCTGAGATCCATGACATTCAAAAAATTCGCGGCCGACTTCAACGATCGCGCTCAAGCCTACGCAACCGGCAATGCCTTGCAGGATTTGCTGGAGCCACCGCCCGACGCTCTGACGGTGTTCGAAAACGGTCCTGAGCGCTGGCGCATCGAGGCTTATTTCGACACGGCACTGGGCGAACGCGATATCGCGAGCGAGCTTGCGCCGCTCCTCCCCGGACCGCTGCCGGAATTCTCGGCAGAAGAAGTCCCAGAGTTGAACTGGGTTGCGATTTCACAAGCGGCACTCCCGCCCGTGCGCGCCGGACGTTTCACGATTCACGGCAGCCACGATCGCGGACGTGTTGCGCGCGGCCCGAATACGATCCTCATCGACGCGGGCGAAGCCTTTGGAACAGCTCATCACGCAACGACGCTCGGCTGCCTCCTGGCAATAGACCGCTTGGCACGATCTAACCAGTTCGGCTCCGTTCTGGACCTCGGTTGCGGATCGGGCGTTCTCGCCATCGCTGTCGCCAAATCGATTGTCGGAGCCCGGATCGTCGCCGCCGACATGGATGCCCAGTCCGTCAAAGTCGCCGCGGAAAACGTTCGGCTCAATGGCGTCGCCCGCCAAATTCGGGTCACCCAGGCGAGCAGCACTATGCATCCCGAAATCAGAAGCCGCGTTCCCTTCGACCTCCTGATCGCAAATATCCTCGCTGGCCCTTTGGTCCGTTTGGCTCCGGACCTGACGCCTGCACTCGACAGGGGCGGCACGCTTGTCCTTTCGGGCATTCTCGTTCCGCAGGCGCCTGAAGTCATCGCCACCTATGGCGCGCACGGTTTCGCTCTCCAGCGCCATGATCGGATCACGGGCTGGTCGACCCTGACATTCGCACGGCGCTAAATCGTCGTTGCCCGAGCCAATGCAGCCGCCTAGAACCTCCCTCATGTTTCAGACATTTGAACTGCAATCCGGACCGGACCACGTCGCCGAGCGCGTCAAGGCGCTTCGCGCACTGATGTCCAAATCGAAGCTCGACGCCGTGCTTGTTCCGCGCGCCGACAGTCACCAGGGCGAATACGTCCCCGCTTCCGCCGAACGCCTGCAATGGCTGACCGGATTTTCGGGATCGGCCGGCCTCGCCGCCGTGACGAAGAAGGCCGCCATTCTGCTGATCGATGGCCGCTACACCGTGCAGGCGAAAGCCGAGACGGACACGGACGTCTTTGAAGTCTCGCTTTTACCGCGCATGCGACTGTCAGAGTGGCTCTTGAGCACGCTCGGCAAGGGCCAGACGATCGGCTTCGATCCGTGGAACCACACGACGGCAGAGATCGCACGCCTCAAGGCAGCGCTGGCCGTAAAGAAGATCAAGCTGAAGCCGCTATCGAAAAACCCGATCGACACGCTTTGGGGCAAGGCGCGTCCGAAACCGCCCGCCAATCCCGTCATCGCGCAACCGCTCGCACTCGCTGGCCGTTCGACTGCCGACAAGCTCGTCGAAATCCAGGCGCGTCTGAAGAAGGACAGCCAGCACGCAGCAATCCTCACCTTGCCGGATTCGATTTGCTGGCTGTTCAACATTCGCGGCAGCGACGTCGCGCATAATCCGGTCGCCCTGGCATTCGCGATTGTGCCCGCAAGCGGAAAAGCGGAACTCTATATCGAGCCGCAAAGATTGGATGCGGAAGCACGCGCTCACGTCGCGCCGGTCGCCAAGCTCTTGCCGCCGAAAGCGATGGCCGAGCGCCTCGCCTCTCTCAAGGCGCAAGGCAAAAAGGTTCGTCTCGACCCCGAGACCGCAAGTTTCTGGTTCGAAATGAAGCTCGGCACGGCCGCAATCTCTCGCGGACAGGATCCGTGCATCCTGCCGAAAGCGACCAAGACTGAAGCCGAAATCGCCGGAGCGCGCGCCGCCCACGTTCGCGACGGCCATGCCGTTGCTCGCTTCCTCGCATGGCTTGATGACAACGCCGGGAGCGGCACGCTCGACGAGATCACCGCCGTCCGGAAGCTTGAAACGCTCCGCCGCGAAACCAACATGCTGCGCGAAATCAGCTTCGCAACCATTTCGGGATCAGGTCCCAACGGCGCGATCGTCCACTACCGCGTCACCGAAGCAACCAACCGCAAGATCCAGCCAGGCGAGTTGTTCCTGATCGATAGCGGCGGCCAATATCAGGACGGTACGACCGACATCACGCGCACGGTCGCCATCGGCGAACCAACCGACGATATGAAACGGCATTTTACCGCCGTTCTCAAAGGCCACATTGCGGTCGCGACAGCACGCTTTCCGAAAGGCACGCGCGGCATCGACCTCGATCCCTTCGCGCGCCGTGCACTTTGGACCATCGGCGAAGACTTCGATCACGGCACCGGGCACGGCATCGGAAGCTATCTCTCCGTGCATGAAGGCCCTCAATCGATCTCGCGTGGCGGCATGACTGTGTTGCAGCCGGGTATGCTGATTTCGAACGAGCCCGGATTTTACAAGGTCGGAGCTTACGGCATCCGGATCGAAAACGTCGTGCTCGTCACCCCGCCTGAACGAATCGGCGAGGGCGAACGTCAGATGATGGGCTTCGAGACGATCACTCTGGCGCCGATCGATCGGCGTCTGATCGCGACGGACATGCTCGATCGAAGCGAGCGCGACTGGCTTGACGCCTATCACCGGCGCGTCTTCGAAACGCTCGCGCCTCAGCTGGATGAGTGGACGCGCGACTGGCTCGAACGCGCGACGCTCCCGATATAGGGCATAGATCTCTGCGCTGTTACGAGCGGCACAGCCCAAGAACATGCTCTCGCCTAGCTTCCCTCAACGCGGCCTAAGAAATGCGGCCTGAGAGGAGAAGCACGCATGTTTTCTATTTATGAAATCACGGCAGCACCGCATTTTCCGCACGCCCTGTTGCCGTTGATCGCGGCATCAGTGAAACCCGAAGCGGTCGTATCGCTCCGCGTAATCCCCGAAAAGGGCGCCGCCGCCGATATCGAAATCATCGAACGTGACGACGAGATCTGTGTCGCGGTCAGCGCTGGTGTAACCGGAAGCTGACGAACTAGCTGCAATCGTCGTCAGTCTAAGTTTGTCCGATCAACTCGAGCCACGCGTCTTCATCGAGCACGGTGACACCGAGAGCGCGCGCATTATCGAGTTTCGACCCGGCTTCCGCTCCGGCAACGACGTAGTCCGTCTTCTTCGAAACCGAGCCCGAGACTTTCGCACCAAGACGCTCCGCTTGCGCCTTCGCTTCGTTACGCGTCAGCTTCGTCAACGTACCGGTGAAAACGACGGTCTTACCCGTGACCGGCGAATTCACCTGCACCCGTTTGAATGCCGTGACTTTCACCTCTTTCAAGAGAGCATCGAGCTGCTCTTGATTGTGCTGCTCACTGAAGAAGTCGATCAACGCATCGACCACCGTCTCGCCGATGCCTTCGATATTATCGATATCCTGATAGGCTTCGCTGCCCTTGCCGCCTTGAATTGCGGCATCGACCGCCGCGCGCAGCGCTTCGAACGTCCCATAGGCCTTCGCAAGATCCTTCGCCGTCGTCTCGCCGATGTGGCGGATTCCAAGAGCGAAGAGAAAGCGATCGAGCGACATGGTGCGCCGCGCGTTGATCGCTGCAAAGAGCTTATTGACCGATGTCTCCTTAAAACCTCTGACCTGGGTCAGCGGCTCGTCAGATTTTTCATCGCGCTCCTCGAGTGTAAAGATATCGGCCGCTGACTTGATGCGTCCGGTTTCATAGAAGAACCCGATCTTCTCTCCGCCAAGCCCTTCGATATCGAAGGCGTTGCGCGAAACGAAATGCTTCAACCGCTCCTTAACCTGCGCCCCGCAGATCAGGCCACCGGTACAACGGCGAACGACATCGGCGGTGTTACCGTCCTCGTCCACCTCGCGAACGGCGTGGCTACCGCACACTGGGCATACCGTCGGAAACACAAATGGCTTGGAATGCTTCGGCCGTCTATGGAGGACGACCTCGACGACCTGCGGAATAACGTCCCCGGCGCGTTGAATGACAACAGTATCACCCTCGCGAATGTCTTTGCGGGAGATCTCGTCCTCGTTGTGCAGCGTCGCGTTCGAAACGACGACGCCGCCAACCGTCACTGGCTCCAGTTTCGCCACCGGGGTCAGCGCGCCCGTGCGGCCCACCTGAATATCGATCTTGTTGAGAACCGTCGTTGCACGCTCCGCCGCAAACTTGTGCGCGATGGCCCAGCGCGGCGAACGCGAGACGAACCCAAGCCGCTCTTGATAATCGAGCCGGTTCACCTTGTAGACGACGCCATCAATATCGTAGCCGAGCTCGGCGCGCTTGCTCTCGATGTCGCGATAGAACTCCAGCAACTCCTCTGTCTTTCGGGTAACCCGCATCAGAGGATTGACAGGAAGGCCCCAGTCTTCGAACGCCGTCACCACGCCCCGTTGCGTATCGGCCGGAAGCTTCGAAGCAGCACCCCACGCATAGGCAAAGAACCTCAGCGGTCGCTGGGCCGTTATCGACGAATCCAACTGGCGCAGCGATCCCGCAGCCGCGTTCCGGGGATTGGCGAAGACTTTGCCGCCGTTCGCAGCCTGCGCCACGTTGAGCTTTTCGAAGTCCTTGTGTCCAAGATAAATCTCGCCGCGGATGTCGATGACATCGGCAACGCCTTTGCCTTTGAGGACGTGCGGAATTTCCTTGATCGTCTTGACGTTCGCCGTGACGTTCTCGCCTTCCATGCCGTCTCCGCGCGTCGCGGCCTGCACGAGACGCCCGTCTTCATAGCGGATTGAAATCGAGAGCCCATCGATTTTCGGCTCGGAGGTGATGTCAAGAACATCGCTCTCGCCAAGATTCAAAAACCGCCGCACGCGCTGCACGAAATCGATAACGTCTTGATCGTCGAAAGCGTTGCCGAGCGACAGCATCGGAACGTCGTGACGGATTTTTCCGAACGCCGCAACGGGCGCCGCCCCGACTTTCTCAGTCGGGCTTTCGGCGCGCTTGAGTTCGGGGTGCGCATCTTCAAGCTCGGTCAATCTCCGGCGAAGAGCGTCATATTCTGCGTCGGAAATTTCGGGCGCATCCTGCCGGTAATAGAGCGCATCGTGGTGCTCGATTTCCGCCGACAGCCGCGCAATCTCGGCTTCGGCAGTTTCCGTACGCCGCTTGGATCGAGGAGCCGTCTCGGAAACGCGCTTATTGGGTTTCTTGGCCATCGTCGTTGGGAATGTACTGCAGAAAAAACAAAACGCGGCGGGGTATCCCTGCCGCGTCATCCAATCTAGCACAACGGAGTGGTCGCGATCAGCCGCTCCCCAACCCAAATTTGGGCACGGATTTCCAGGCCTTGGACAACCAGGAACCCGCGTCTTCGCGAGGTCCGACTCCTCCTGACTGCAGCAGGGCATAGGAGTCCTTGTACCACCTGCTGTCCGGATAGTTGTGGCCGAGGATGGCAGCCGCGTTCTGCGCCTCGCTCACGACACCGAGCGCCATATACGCCTCGACGAGCCGCGCCAGCGCTTCCTCGACGTGTGCCGTCGTCTGGTAGTCGCTGACTACGGTCTTGAAGCGGTTGATTGCGGCCACATAGTTGTGCTGGTTGAGATAATAGCGGCCGACTTCCATTTCCTGGGCCGCCAAATTGTCCATGCAGATGCGAATCTTGTTGTCGGCATCGCGCGCATACTCGCTGTCCGGGAAGCGCGTCTTCAGGATCTTGAACTGCTCCATCGCCTTGCGGGCTGGCGTCTGATCGCGGTTCGCCGTCCTCAGATCGTCGAAATACGCCATCGCAATGATGTGGTGCGCCATGGGCGCTTCCTTCGTGCCCGGATGCAGCGCCACGTAGCGTTCGGCTGAAGCAATGGCCTCAGGCGTCTTGCCGGCACGGTAGTAGGCATAGGCCGCCATGACGATTGATTTGCGGGCTTCCGGCGAATAGGGATGCTCGCGATCGACGGCCTCGAATTGCTTCGCGGCGGAGTCGAAATCACCCTTCGTCATCAGGGCGTCAGCGTCGGAAAACATCTTCGACGGAGGGTCGGGATTGAGCGCCGAGGTATCGAGCTTGTTCGAGGCACAGCCCGCAACCGCGAGCGCGACGACAACCGCCACGATACCGAAAGCTCTTTTAAGATTCCCAACGAATGTCATGCGCCGCGATACTTCCCACCCTGGCCTGCGCTTTTCCGCTCATGGCCATCCCCTCGACGACCGGCGTCCCGGATAGCATTTCGCCGAGCATTCCGAAAGACTAGTGCGAGTCTGCTGAGTGCCCGAAGCTCGCTGCAAAATTTACCGGTGGAATGTGGTGCATTCCGGGCCGATGCCAGCGAGCTTCGCTTGGCCGAGGTCGCTTGAAGAGGC
This sequence comes from Hyphomicrobium sp., assembly GCA_035547255.1. GTDB lineage: Bacteria > Pseudomonadota > Alphaproteobacteria > Rhizobiales > Hyphomicrobiaceae > Hyphomicrobium_B. Next base: position 17,337 of record DASZVX010000160.1, on the reverse strand, counting down.
CTATTCGGCCGCCGCAGCGAGTGCGGTCGGTACCGTGATCTGGACCGGCGTACGGGTAGCGCGCGTCCTGGGGGCTTGCACGACCGTCCAGTTCGACGCGTCCGCGAACAGAGCCTGCAACACCATCGAATTCAGACGGTGACCGCCCCTGTAGGACCGATATGCGCCCAGCAGCGGCATGCCCGCAAGCGCCAAATCACCTACGGCATCGAGCATCTTGTGACGAACGAACTCCTGGGGATAACGCAGCCCCTCGCGGTTCATGACTTTGCCATCGCCGATGGCGACCGTGTTGGAAAGATCGGCGCCCAGCGCCAGACCGGCTTTCCACAGTTTCTCGACATCACTCATGAAGCCGAACGTGCGGGCGCGGGAAATTTCATGACGGAAGATGCCCGGGCTCATCTCGTACTGCAGCCGCTGACGGCCGATGATGGGCGAGGTAAAATCGATTTCGACGTCCATACGGAAGCCGGCGTACGGCTCCAGCGTTCCCCAGCAGCCGCCTTCCTCGACGCGAACCGGCTTAAGAACTTTGATATATTTGCGGGGTTCCGCAAGTTCCCGGATTCCCACCCGGTCGATGGCCTCGACGAATTCCGCCGAGCTGCCGTCCATGATCGGCACTTCTTTGCTATCAATCTCGATATAGAGGTTATCTATCGAGAGACCGCGAAGAGCGGCGAGAAGATGTTCGACGGTTCCGACCGTCGTGCCAGCATCATCGCCAATAACGGTGCAGAGTGTCAGATTTTTGACATTGGCTACGTGCGCCGCGATTTCCGAGACGACTCTTCCTCGTTTCGTAACGAGAAAGCGGAGCCCAGTATCAGCCTCTGCTGGATGCAGTGTAAGTGATACCGGAGCTCCGCTGTGCACCCCCGTGCCTGTCAACTGGATTTCGCGGGCAAGCGTGGTTTGCCGCGCACCGATGAATCGATTCGACATACAGCGCCGTCCCTCATTTTCTGGCGGGCCGCTGCTCCCCAGCATTTATGCGGCCGACCACCCCCTGACCAATGCACTGCCCTTCTTATTTTTGCCAGCCTGCCGACCTTGTTTGGCCGTGTCAGTGCTGTCTAAAGGTTCAGCACAAGAAGTCGATGCACAAAAGCTAACTGCTTCGCTTAACACCGACAAATCACGCTTTCTTACACTCTGTTACGTCTTAGCAACCAGACTTGACGATCTCATTTTCTTGATGCAGGCGACGCTCTCGTCTGATGAAATCAGCATCGCTCGAACATCATTCTCATCGTCTCGCGTGTGCGACAGCATGCTTATGCTAAGCAGATTTCACGCTACGGCTCAAGCTCGCCAATCTTCCAAAAATGCCCTGTTTTGCTGACGTTTCTGCACGTCCTCCGTCAGCGCCGTGATGCGCGTTCCACTCTTTCTGAGCTTGCGGAGGAAAATCTTCGATCGCCGGAAGACGACGCGACGTACGCTGAAATTCCGTGGGCGCTTGCGGCTCAAAAGAATGAGTCGCGGATGATTCAACTCCGGCCGACGGCAGCGGCGGAGTTCGTAACAATGCGTTCCCCGTGAGCGGTGGGAAATTTTCGAGTCCGTCCTCGATCATCACGTTGCCCGGTGCAATCCAACTGTCACGTTGAGGCGCACGCGAGTCCCCGTCGTTCGGATTAGAATAATTCTGGATGGTTGGCCCCGACGGCTGCAACGCCTCCGCAAGTCGGCGCTGTAAGTCGCCCGGAGGCGCCGGCACCGAACCGCCGTTGTGCGCTGCAGTAGACTGCGGCGCGACCTGAGCATTTCCCGCAGCTGGAGCTGATGCCGGATTCGAAGCAAATCCCGGATGCGGGCCGCGCTGCGTTGCGAATTGCTCGTTCGGGTGGCTCATGCCGGACGCGACGATCGAAACCCGCAGCCGATCACCGAGTTGCTCATCAAACGTAGCACCGACAATGATATTGGCTTCGGGATCAACTTCCTGGCGGATGCGGCTCGCAGCTTCGTCGACTTCATAAAGGGTCATGTCGCGGCCGCCCGAGATCGACAGCAGCAGACCCCGCGCACCGCGAAGCGTCACGTCATCGAGCAGCGGATTGGCGATGGCTTCTTCGGCGGCGAGAATGGCTCGCCGCTCACCTGTCGCCTCGCCCGTCCCCATCATGGCCGTGCCCATATTGCTCATGATCGTCCGGACGTCGGCAAAATCGAGATTGATCAGGCCTTCTTTCAGAACCAGTTCGACGATGCAGGCGACGCCGGAATAGAGAACCTGGTCGGCCAGCACGAACGCTTCCGCGAACGTCGTGCGCTCGTTGGCGATACGGAAAAGGTTCTGGTTCGGAATGACGATGAGCGTATCAACGTGCTGGCGCAGCGACTGCACGCCCGCTTCCGCGATGCGCATGCGGCGCGCGCCTTCGAACGCGAACGGCTTGCAGACGACGCCGACTGTCAGCGCCCCGACTTCGCGCGCTGCCCGCGCGACAACCGTCGCAGCACCTGTTCCAGTGCCGCCGCCCATGCCGGCGGCAATGAACACCATGTGCGAACCTGCAATATGGGTCCGAAGCTCGGCGATTGCTTCTTCCGCGGCCGCTTCCCCAATTTCAGGACGCGAGCCGGCGCCGAGCCCTTCTGTCAGATTGGCTCCGAGTTGGACTCGGTATTCGGCGCTCGACGCAGCTAGCGATTGCGCGTCGGTGTTTGCGACGACGAACTCGACGCCTTGGAGCCCGGCAGCGATCATATTGTTGACCGCGTTGCAGCCCGCGCCTCCGACACCGACAACAGTCAGTCTCGGCTTCATATCGATCAGCGTCGGCAGTTGCAGTTTGATGCTCATGGCACCCTCAAAATTGACAATCGGCAAAGCCGCTCACTGGGAAAGATACTAATTTCGCTTTCCAGAACGACATCGGTACCCACTTCGTCTCGCCGTCAGAACGCGCGCTTCAGCCACGTCCCGACACGACCGAGATATCCTTGCTTCAAACCCTTGCGCGCGTACGGCGTACTCAATTCGTTGCTGCCGCGAGCCGAGAGAACCGCGAGACCGGAAAGCGTCGCAAGCTGCGGCCCGGCAAGACTCGCGTTAAGCCCGGCGAACTCCGACGGCCTGCCGAGGCGCACCGGCCTGCCGAATTCGTTGGCGACGAACTCCGAGAGTCCGAGAAGTTGGCTGGCTCCGCCCGTCAGAACGATCTTATCTCCCGCATATCGACCCGCCGCATTGAGCGCTAAACGCTCACGCACGAGTCCCAAGAGCTGCTGCACACGCGGCCGGATGATAGCCGTCAGCCGCGCCTTGGTGGTCTCGTAGCTCCCCTCGTCTTCCTCTCCGGCCACCGGATAGGAAATCGATTCGTGCTCGTCGGACTGGGCATTGAGTAGTGTGCCATAAAGCGTTTTGATTCGCTCGGCTTCTGCGAGTGGCGTCTGCAACGCCCTGGCGATGTCGTACGTCAGATGCTGGCCGCCGACAGGGATCGCCTCGACCCCTGCGAAAAGACCGTCAGCAAAGAGCGCGACGGTCGTCGTGCCGGCCCCGAAATCGATGCACGTCACACCGAACTGGCGCTCTTCCTCCGTCGTCACGGCGAGCGCACTTGCATAGGGTGATGCAACGAGACCATCGCATTCCGCGTAGCAGCGATCGATCAGGACAAGAAGATTGCGCAGCGGGGCTTCGTCCGCCGTTACCGCATGCAATCCCGCTGAAAGTCTGCGCGCCGAGAACCCGATGGGATCGCGCACGCCGCCGACGCCATCAAGCTCGTACCCGAGCCGGTTGAGATGAAGCAGCGTGCGGCCGTCACGTTCGGCGTAGCTTTCGCCCGCCGCCATGAGCCGCCCGATATCATCCAGCGTCACGCGACCGGTCTCGACATCGATGCGCGCCGTGCAATGCGCGGACGCGAGACGCCCGGCAGCGACCGAAACCGTGTAATTGCCGACCGAAACGCCTGCTGCCCGTTCGGCTTGCGCAAGGACCGTACGGACGACCGACTCCGCCTCATCGAGATCGGTCAGCACGCCGGCTTTGACGCCACGCGACCGCTGAAGGCCAAGCCCCGCAAGCCGCAGCGACGGCTCCGACAGCGAGGGTCCATGTTCGGCTACCATCACGGCAGCAACCGTTTTGCTGGTGCCGATGTCCAGAAGCCCGAACGTCCGGTACGTGCGCCTATCAGCCATGGAGATCCTGCTAACGTGAGCTGACGGTAAGGGGCGCGCCCCCTGATGGATCGAGCGCCGCGGTTCGCACGGACTTGCCATCGGCGGGCCGCATCGCGATGCGGCCCGGCGTACGCACGTCAATGATCGTCGGCGTGCCCTTGAGTGCTGATGCCGTTGCGGCCGAACTGGCGATTTCCTGCAATCCTTCGATTTCGCGGTCGGCGCCAAGTTCGAGCACGGTTCCGGTCTTGAGCACGATGCGCCAGCGGCGTTCCGCGACGCGCTCTGCATAAGCGTATTGCTTCTCGATTGCGGGATATTGACGAAGCGCCGCGAGCATCGGCGCGACGTCGTCGGTCGCCCCTTCGCCGACGACACGTGGCAAAGTCCAACCGCTTGCAGCCGGCATTGGACCGAGGACACGCCCGGTCGCATCGACCAGATAATTCTCATTGCCGCGCGTCCAGACGATAGCCGGGGCCCGCTCGCGAACCACGATATCGAGCGTGCCCGGATAGACGCGGGTTAACTGCGCTTTATCAATCCACGGAATCCGCTCGATGCGCTTCAACGCCGCTTCCGAGTCGAAAGCCGCGAACGTTCGGACATTCGTGAGATCGAGCGCATCATAAATGTCGTTGTCGGACGCGTAGTGCTGCCCCGAGACATTCACCTGATTGATGCCGAAACCGGACGCAATCGTTAGCGCCGTCGCTTCCGCCGCAATCATATGAGGAAGATTGGCGAACGTCGCGCGTTTGAGCGGCAGCGCGAATGCGGCAGCTCCAACGGCCATCGAGAATGCACCGATCGCCAAAGAATACCTGAACCATCGCCGCGTCGTGCGCCGCGATCTCCGCACACGCCGGTCGTTGCGCGGAATCTTCAACGTCATGTCCGGACGCCGGGGAGCGGAACGTGGAACTGTGCTGACGGTCGGCGGAACTTCGAAGGTCTGGGCAGGCTTGGGCTCCGGCGTCGGCGCCTCGTGCGCCCGCCACCAGAACCGTTGCTTGCCTGCTACCTGTTGCAACTCGCGTCCTCGACCATCCATCGGACGAGGTCACCAAACGACCAGCCCGCATGACCCGCCAACTCAGGCACGAGGGATGTCCCCGTCATGCCCGGTTGCGTGTTCACTTCGAGGCAAATCAGCTCGCCCGTTCCGCCGGCCGTATCGTCGAAGCGGAAGTCCGCTCGCGACACCCCGCGGCAACCCAACGCCTGATGCGCTCTTAACGTTAAGGAACGGACTGACTGGTAAACATCTGGTAAAAGTTGTGCCGGCAGCTCGTGCTTCGAGCCCCCCGGACCGTATTTTGATTCATAGTCGTAGAAAGCGAGCCCCCGGAGCGGCACGATCTCGATCACATCTGTCACGAAATCTCCAATGACAGCACAAGTTAGCTCCCGTCCGGCAACGTAGCGCTCGACCATCAGAATCTGGTCCAGCCCCCCACCCGAGGCGATCGAATCGGGCGGACACTCCGTATCGGGAGCAACGATGACGACACCGACGCTGGAGCCTTCCGTAACCGGCTTCACGACATAGGGCGGAGGCATGACGTGGCGCTTGAGAGCCTCGCGCCGTGTCACCAGTTTCGCTTCGGCGACTGGGACGCCAGCGAGCTTCATCACGTCCTTGGCGCGCTCCTTGTGCATGGCAAGGGCAGAGGCCAGAACGCCCGAATGCGTGTAGGGGATCGCAAGCAGCTCGAGGATGCCCTGCACGCAGCCGTCCTCGCCGAATTTCCCATGCAAGGCATTGAAGCAGACATCGGGATTGATCGCTTCGAGTTGCCCCGCGAGGTTGCGATCGACGTCGATCTCGGTAACGCGATAGCCTTCTTCGCGCAGTGCTTCCCCGACCGCCGCGCCGGAGTTGAGGCTCACCTCACGTTCGGCCGACAATCCGCCCTTGAGAACGGCCACGTGATCGCGTGTGCGCTTCGGCACGACGCCGAGTTTTGTCATGGCTCGTTCCCCACCATTTCCAAAAGAACCTACGATTGGGCTTGATCGACAGGACTGTTCAGGTTCGCCAGCCCCTCACCGATCGGACGTCCGGGCGTTGGTTGCCCAAGACGGATGATTTCCCAATTGAGCGTGATGCCGGACGTCGCCTTGACGCGCGCCCTCACCGTCTCGCCAAGCCTTTCGACGTCTTCGCCCGTCGCCTGCCGATCGTTGATCAGGAAGTTGCAGTGCATCTCGGAGACCTTCGCGCCGCCGACGCGCAGCCCACGGCATCCCGCCTCGTCGACGAGCTTCCAGGCGCTATGCCCCGGCGGATTTTTGAATGTCGAACCGCCGGTGCGTTCCTTGATCGGCTGGTTCTTTTCGCGATAGTCCGCGACCTCGTCCATCTCTTTCAGGATCTCCGCCGGATCGCCCGCAGCGCCTTGATACGTCGCCTCGGTGAAGATCCACGTCTCCGGTATGGCGGAATGCCGATACGTGAATCCCATGTCCTGAAGCGAAAGGATGTGAATATTGCCATCCGGATCGACAGCACGCGCCCCGACCAGGCAATCCTTCGTTTCGCGACCGTGCGCGCCGGCATTCATACGCAAAGCCCCGCCGATCGAGCCCGGAATGCCCCGATAGAATGCAAGTCCGCGAATGCCGGCATCGGCAGCCGCGCGCGCGACTTTGACGTCCGGAACGGCGGTTCCGGCGCGCAGCCGTCCACCCTCTTCGACCTTTATCTCGCTGAAGCCACGGCCGAGCCGGATCACGACGCCCGCGACGCCACCGTCGCGCACGAGCAGGTTCGAGCCGAGCCCGATGACGAAAACCGGCAAATTGCGTGGCTTGTTTTTCAGAAAATGCGCGAGGTCCGCTTCATCGGCCGGTGTGAACAGCACCTGCGCCGGACCTCCGACGCGAAACCATGTGATGTCCGCGAGCGGCGCATTCGCAGCGAGACGGCCCCGGAGTTCGGGCATCGCGGCGCGGAGCTCGCTCGTGATGTCCTCAAACATCAGGCCGCGCTCCCGGCCCGCTGCGCCGTCCCCGCGAGCCAATCCGGCAATGCGTGCGCCCAGTCGGTCGAATTGCCCGCGCCGAGACAGACAACGATATCCCCCGGAACGGCGATGCGTTTGATTGCCGGAGCAATATCGGCGGGCTCGTCGACGGCTTCGGCTGGACGCCGTCCCGATGTCGTAATCCGCGACGCGAGTGCCTGATGATCGACACCTGCAATTGGAGCCTCGCCCGCCGTATAGAGCGGCGCGACGATGACGTGATCGGCATCCTTGAAGCAACGCGCGAAATCCTCGAAAAGATCGCGAACGCGCGTAAAGCGATGCGGCTCGACGACGGCAATTACCTTGCCCTTCGCACCACCTCGGGCCGCAGCAAGTACTGCTGCGATTTCTGCCGGATGATGCCCATAGTCGTCATAAATGCCGACGCCGTTCCATTCGCCCGTGAATTGGAAGCGACGTTTGACACCTGAAAAGCCAGCCATCGCCGCTTTGATCTTCGCATCGTCGAGACCGGCCTGCGTCGCAACTGCGATTGCTGCAAGGGCATTCAGGGCATTGTGCGCGCCGGGGATCGGAACCGACCAATTCTCGAGCTTGCGCGCGCCGCCTTTGACCGACGCCGTCAGCGTCGCATCGAAGTAGGTCGTATTGCCCTCGATATGGATCGATTGAAGAACGAGATCGGCGTCCTTGCTCTGCCCGTAGGTCAAGAGCCTGCGACCGTCAGCGCGGAGGTTCAGCCTTTCCACCATGTCGCGCACGACCGGATGATCGATGCAGGCGACGGCCAACCCGAAGAACGGGATGTTTTTCAGAAACGCCTCGTATTCTCGGTGCATCGCCTCGACCGAACCGAAGTAGTCGAGGTGCTCGGGATCGATATTCGTGACGATGCCGATCTCGGTCGGCAGCCGCGTGAACGTGCCGTCGCTCTCGTCCGCTTCGACGATCATCCACTTGCCCTGCCCGAGCCGAGCGTTCGAGCCCCAGGAGTTGATGATACCTCCGGTGATGACGGTCGGCTCCTCGCCGGCTTCCGTGAAAATGTGCGAAAGTAGTGATGTGGTCGTCGTCTTGCCGTGCGTGCCGGTGACCGAGATCGTCGAATAGAGTCGCATTAGCTCGGCGAGCATTTCGGCGCGCCGGATGATCGTCAGCCCCTTCTGACGTGCCGCGATCAGCTCGGGATTGAAAGGTTTCACCGCCGTCGAGATTACGACATAGCGTGCCCCGATCAGATTGACCGGATCGTGCCCGACGAAAACCCGGATGCCCTTCGACCTCAGCCGCCTGACGTTGGCGCTTTCCTTCTGATCCGAGCCTTGAACCGTGTAGCCTTTGGCGACCAGAATCTCGGCGATGGCGCTCATGCCGATGCCGCCGATGCCGATGATATGGAATGGCCCTATGTCGCGCGGCATTTGCATGGAGAGAGGTATCCTCGTCGTGAAGCCAGCGTCGCGCTCCGAGAAGTCTCGCGTAATGATGCTCACGGCGCGCGATTTCCCCCCGGACGACGACCTTCCGCAAGAGCCAATGCGAAATCGGCCAAATTGCGAACGGCGTCGGGCCGCCCCGCGTTTTTAGCGGCCTTGGCTGCTGCCGCAAGGGTATCCGGGGATTTTAGAAGTTTTTCGAGCTCATCCGCGAGGCGTTCCGGCGACAGATTGCGCTGCTCGATGCACCAGGCCCCGCCCGATTCTTCCAGCCGCCGCGCATTGTTCAATTGATCGTTGTCGAGAGCGTGCGGCAGCGGCACAAGGATCGATGGCCGCCCGATCGCCGTCAGTTCCGCAACGGTCGATGCGCCCGCCCGACCGATAACGAGATGGGAATCCGCCATCCGCGCCGGCAGATCGGTGAAGAAAGGCGCGATGTCGGCATCGATCCCCGCTTCCTGATAGGCGCTTCGAACGCGCTCGATATCCTCTTCCCGCGCTTGCTGCACGACGCGGAGACGCTTGCGCAATACGTCGGGCAGAGCGAACAGCGCCAACGGAACGATATCGGAGAAAAACCGCGCGCCCTGGCTACCGCCAAAAATAAGAATACGAATGGGGCTGTCCGGTAGCGGTGGCAGGAAGCCGAGAGTAGCCGCCTCGATCACGGCCTTGCGCACAGGATTTCCCGTCAGAACCGATTTTGCAGCCAGCGCCCCGTCCAGAAACTTCGTCCGCTCGAATGACGTCGCGATGGCATTGACGCGCTTGGCGAGCATCTTGTTTGCACGCCCGAGTACGGCATTCTGCTCATGGATCGCAGTCGGAATGCCTCTGAGCCGCGCTGCGACGAGAGGCGGATATGTTGGATAGCCGCCAAACCCGATCACCGCATGGGGCTTCGCCTGCCCGAGTAGCCGAAAAGCGGCACCCGTCCCGCGTGCGAGCGTCAGCACCGTCGCAGCGACATCGCGCGGCGATCGCGAAGCCAGCGTCGCCGATGGCACCTGATAGATCTTGCGCGCCGGAAATCCGCCTCCGTAGCGATCACCGCGCATATCCGTCATCAGATCGACCGCAATGCCGCGCCGCCCGAGTTCTTCGGCAAGTGCGAACGCCGGAAACAGGTGGCCACCCGTTCCCCCGGCAGCCAGCATGATGGATTGCATGCCGCTCAATCTCCCCCGCTCATCTCGACGGAGTATGGCCTGTGAAATGCGCGTCGTCGATGGTCGCCACGCGTCGCGGCTTCTTGAGTCGCATCGGATCAGGCCGCCAGCGGGTCAGGGCAAGGAGCATTCCGGCCGTTATCGCAAGCGCCAGCATCGACGAACCGCCCGCCGAAATGAACGGCAGTGTCATGCCTTTCGGCGGCAATAATCCTATGTTGACGCCCATGTTGATCAGCGCCTGGAGCCCAAGAAGCAACGAAAGGCCCTGCACGGCCAATCGATCGGCAGCGTTCGGCTCATCCGTCGCACGCTGCATGGCCCGGATCACGACGTAAGCGAACACGGCGAGCAGCGCGATGCAGGCAATCACGCCGTATTCTTCCCCGATGACGGCAAAAATATAGTCAGTATGCGCATCGGGAAGCACCGACTTGATCGTTCCCTCGCCCGGACCACGCCCGAAAAACCCGCCCTCGGAAAAGGACTGCATCGCACGCCCGACCTGATAGTTTTCGAACGGCGCTGCGCTGAAGAACTTCTCGAGCCGCGATTGCACATGGCCGAAATTTATATAGGCGAGCCAGAAGCCGCCGCTTCCGATCAGAACGAGAATGGCAGCTCCGATCGGTGGTAATCCCGCCAACAGATAAAGCAACCCGGCCGTCGTGCTGATCAGCACCGTCTGCCCGACGTCAGGCTGCGCGACGAGCAGACCGGCCATGACACCCCATAGCAAAAGTGCCAGAGGCAGTGCAGGCATATCGGATCGCCTCGCCGCTTCCCCATAAAGCCACGCGATGACGACAATGAACGCGGGCTTTGCAAATTCCGACGGCTGCAGCGAATAGCTCCCGAACGTCAGCCAGCGCTGCGCTCCGTTGAGCTCGGTGCCCTTGAGGAGCACCACGACCATTGCCGCAACCGACACGAGGAGCAGCACCGCTGCGAGGCGGCGCACGCCGGCCGGGGAAAAAAGCGAAATGATGAGCATCAGAATGGCGCCGATAGCCGCGAACGTGACATGGCGCTCGACGAAATAATACGTCGGCAAACCTTTCTTGATCGCGACCGCCGGCGACGCCGCGAATGACAGCACCACGCCAATCGCGATAAGCGCCAGCAGCGCCGTCAGCAAACCGCGATCGATCGTGAATGACCAATCGGCAAGGATACTGCGATCGGCACGGGAAAGCTTCATGAAGCCCTCCGCATCACGACGCTAGGAAGTGCACCGACGAGCGCGCGGAAACTGTCGCCGCGAACCTCGAAGTTCCGGAATTGATCGTAGCTGGCGCACGCAGGCGACAAGAGAACCACGGGCTCGGCGCCTGCGCTTGCCTGAGCATCACGCGCTGCAGCCGCAACGGCGGCATCGAGCGTGCCACTGCGCTCGAACGCGACTTTCCCTTCGAGCGTGCGCGCGAAATCCTCGCTGGACTCGCCGATGAGATAAGCCTTCGCGACGCCGCCGAAGTATCGTTCGAGAGCAGCAATACCCCCAGCTTTCGGCTTGCCGCCGACAATCCAGAATACGTCGTGCGGGAAAGACAAAAGCGCCTTTTCGGTCGAGTCCGCGTTCGTCGCCTTGCTGTCGTTGACGAACAGGACATTTCCGATCCGCCCGATCTCTTCCATCCGATGCGGCAGTCCTGGAAATGACGAGAGCGCGCCTTGCCAATCGAGATCGGAGGATTGACCGAGCCAATTCAGGCACTCCCGCACCCCGGCAACAGCAGCGAGTGCATTCTGCGCATTATGCTTGCCTCTGAGCGTCGCGATGCCCCGCAGAGATGCGAGCTTGACCGCAAGCGCCTCGCGATTGCTGCAGATAATCGTGTCCTCCAGAAGGCTGTAGCCCGGCGCCAGCGATTTCTCTGCGCTGAACGCAATCGCTGGACCTCTTTGAACACGACGCTTCAGCATCGCCAGTCCGAAGTCGTCATCAATTCCGACAGCCGCAACTTCGGCCCCTTCGACGAGGCGTTCCTTGACGGCTGCGTAGTTCTCGATGGACCCATGGCGATCGAGATGATCGGGCGTCACGTTCAACATCACGCCGACCGTCGGTTTCAGTGTCGGCGTCAGATCGATTTGAAACGATGACATCTCGACGACATGAAAGCGATCGGGCGCCGGTTCTTCCAGCGTCAGGATGGCTCGACCGATGTTGCCGCCAAGTTGTACGTCGCGTCCCGCGTGACGAAGGATGTGCGCGATAAGCGCCGTCGTCGTCGATTTGCCGTTGGTGCCGGTGATGGCGATGAACGGGGCGTTCGGTGCATGCGCAGCCTGCTCGCGCGCGAAAATCTCGATATCGCCGATAATCTCGATGCCGCTTTCCAGCGCCTTCCGCACGGTCCAGTGCGGCTCGGGATGCGTCAACGGCACGCCCGGCGCCAGAACCAGCGCCGAGAATTGTGACCAGTCGGCCCGAGAGAGATCGACGATCGAGATGCCTTCGCGCGCCGCCGCTTCTCGGCCAGTCTCGCCGTCGTCCCAGGCGGCAACGGCCGCGCCGCCGGCCACGAGCGACCGCGCCGAGGCAATCCCGGAGCTACCGAGACCGAACACAGCGACTGTCTTGCCGTTGAAGGACGTGGCACGAATCATCGGCAGAAATCTATCGCATCTCACGTTGCTTGGCTGAGGTCCTAGCGCAACTTCAGCGTCGAAAGGCCGATCAGCGCCAGAATGACCGAAATGATCCAGAAGCGAATGACGACGGTCGATTCCTTCCAGCCCTTCTGCTCATAGTGGTGGTGCAACGGCGCCATTTTGAAGACGCGCTTTCCCGTCCATTTGAACGACACCACCTGGATAATCACCGACAGCGTCTCGAGCACAAAAAGCCCGCCGACGACGGCCAGCACGATCTCGTGCTTGATCGCGACCGCGATGGCGCCAAGCGTACCGCCGAGAGCCAGCGAGCCCGTATCTCCCATGAAGATCATCGCAGGGGGTGCGTTGAACCACAGAAAGCCGAGTCCTGCGCCGATCAGCGCCCCGCAGATCACAGACAGTTCGCCCGTTCCAGGCACGTGATGGATCTGCAGATAGCCCGCGAACTTGGCGTTGCCTGAAAGGTAGGCGATGACGCCGAACGTCGCCGCCGCAATCATGACCGGAACGATGGCCAAACCGTCGAGACCGTCCGTCAGGTTGACCGCGTTGCCCGCCCCCGCGATGACGAGAACTGCCAGAAGAATGAAGAACGGCCCAAGATCGATGACGAGATCCTTGAAGAATGGGAACGTCAGATCGGTATCGAGTCCCTTGGGCCCCAGCTTCATCAGCAGATATCCGGCAATAGCCGCAACCACCACTTCGAGCAGAAACCGCGACCGTCCGGCGAAACCATCCGACGAGCGTTTCGTGACTTTCAGAAAGTCGTCGTAGAAGCCGATGGCGCCGTAACAGATCGCAACACCGAGAACCACCCAGATGTAGCCGTTCGAAAGCTGCGCCCATAAGAGCGTCGATACGGTAACACCCGCCAGGATCATCAACCCGCCCATGGTCGGCGTGCCGCGCTTCAGAAGATGGCTCTGCGGACCATCGTCGCGGATCGGCTGCCCCTTGCCCTGCTTGACGCGCAGTAAGTCAATGGTCGCAGGACCGAACATCAATACGAACAGCAGCGCTGTAAAGATCGCGCCGCCGGAGCGAAATGTGATGTAGCGAAAGACGTTCAGCGCGCTGATCTGATCGCTGAAATTGACGAGCTCATAGAGCATGCGCGCCGAATTCTCCCCCTTTTTTCAAGGCCCCGTCTAGGAGACGGAACCACCATTTCCGAACTGCGCCTTCAAAGCCGCGACGACCGAACCAAGGCGCGTCCCGTTCGAAGCCTTGACCATGATCACATCGCCGCGGCGCAAATTGGATAGAAGTGTACCCTGAAGCAAAGACGATGTTGAAGCGTAGCCGCCCTTTTTGGACTTGGGTAGGGCCTCATAAAGGCCCTTCATTTGCGGACCGCAGGCAAATATGACGTCTATCCCGGCTTCCTCCACAGCGTCCTTTAGGCCCACATGGAGCGCCAGTGCATCCGCCCCAAGTTCCAGCATATCGCCCAAGACCGCGATCCTGCGCGGGAATTTCTGCCGCGGCACAGAGGCGAGCGTCGCCAGTGCGGCCCGCATCGAGGCCGGGTTAGCGTTGTAGCTCTCATCGATCAGAAGCGCTTCGCCTCCCTCGATGTGCAATAAACTCCGCGCACCCCGGCCGCTCGGCGGCTGCAAATCGGCAAGCACTGACAAGGCATTTTCGACGTCGACGCCGCTCGCATCAATGGCAGCAGCGACCGCCAGAGCGTTTTCGGCGATATGGCGTCCGGGCATCGCAAGCCGGAGTGGAATGCACCGTTCACCAAACCGGACGGTCAGCGCGCTGCCGTCATGGTCGAGCTTTAGATCATCGCCGCGCACATCGGCGTTCGCGCCAAAGCCGAATGTCACCGCCTTCGCCCCGCAACGTTCGGCGATGGCCTTGAGACGGTTCGCATAGGCATTGTCGTGCTTGATGATCGCGGTGCCACCCGGCACGAGCCCCTCGAAAATCTCGCCCTTGGCGTCTGCAATAGCTTCAACCGAAGGAAAGTATTCGAGATGGACGGCTTCGACCGTCGTAATGATGGCTGCGTGCGGGCGCACCATTTTCGTGAGCGGCCGGATTTCGTCCGCGTGATTCATGCCAATCTCAAAGACCCCGAACTGCGTCTCTCGTGGCATGCGTGCGAGCGTCAGCGGAACGCCCCAATGATTGTTGTAGGACTTCTCAGACGCGTGCGTCGCTCCGAGATGCGCGAGACACGCGCGCAACATCTCCTTGGTCCCGGTCTTACCCGCACTGCCCGTCACCGCAACAACGCGAGCGATTGAACTCAATCGCTCTCGCGCCGCACGACCCAGCGCTTCGAGCCCCTTCAACGTATCCGTCACGCGGAACAACACGCCGTCCGTCGGTTGGCGCGCATAGCCCTCTGAAACGAGCGCCGCCGCAGCGCCCGCCTTGAATGCGGACGACACGAAATCGTGGCCGTCGCGCTGATCCTTGAGCGCCACAAAAAGATCGCCGGCTTGAAGCGTGCGCGTGTCGATTGAAATGCCGATAATCGGCTGTTCGACACCGCCCTCCGGCCCGGACCCGAGCGTGGCGCTCAATTCGGAAAACGTCCACAACGGTTGCATGCTGATCAGCTCTCGAGCGCCCTGCGGACTTCTTCATGATCCGAGAACGGTAAGACGCGATCTCCGACAATCTGGCCCGTTTCATGGCCTTTGCCGGCGACGAGGACGACATCGCCAGGCTGCATCATTCGAACGGCTGTGGCGATGGCTTCCGCCCGGTTTCCGATCTCGCGGGCTCCGGCCGCACCTTTGAGAATTTCGCTGCGGATCACAGCGGCATCCTCGGTGCGCGGATTATCGTCCGTGACGATCGTGACGTCGGCCTTCTCGACCGAAATGCGCCCCATTATCGGACGTTTGCCCTTATCGCGATCGCCGCCGCAGCCAAAGACCGAAATCAATCGCCCTGTCACGAACGGCCGGCACGCATCGAGCGCCGCCGCCAGCGCTTCAGGCTTATGCGCGTAATCGACAACCGCAAGACCGCCGTTCCGTTCACCGATGATCTCGAGCCGCCCTGGAACGCCTTTGAGATTGCCGAGCGCCGCCAGCACGGCATCGGTCTTCTCGCCCGTTGCGATTGCAAGACCCGCCGCGACGAGCGCGTTCTCGGCCTGGTAGGCCCCGACGAGCGGCAGGCGCACGTCATAGGTGTGCCCGTCGGACAAGATCCCGATACGCTGCTGAAATCCGTCGCGTGTCAGCGACGTCCGTTTCAACGTCTCGCCAGCGGCACCGACTGTCAGAACGCGAAGTCCCCGCGTCTTCGCTACCGCCGCGACATCCGCAGACCGCGCCCCGTCCATATTGATGACGGCCGGTTGCCCGGGCCGCAGAAGTTCGGTGAAAAGACGGAGCTTGGCGTTGAGATAAGCGTCTTCCGTCGGATGGTAGTCCATGTGATCGCGGCCGAGATTCGTGAAAGCCGCCGCGGTCAGCTCGACCCCATCGAGACGGTTCTGATCGAGCCCGTGCGACGACGCCTCGAAAGCGAGATGCGTAATGCCTTCATCGGCCAGCGCCGCGAGCGTTGCGTGCAGCGTCACGGGATCGGGCGTCGTCAGCGACCCATAGACCGCCCCGTCGGGCTTTACGATTCCGATGGTTCCGAGCGACGCCGCCTTGTGCCCGAGGCTCGCAAAGATCTGGCGCGTGAAATCGGCGACCGACGTCTTGCCGCTCGTCCCCGTCACCGCGACGGCGCAGCGAGGCTGATGCCCAGCAAATTTCGCGGCGATCTTTGCGAGGACAGCGCGCGGATTATCGACTTCGACGAGAGCGACGCCGTCGGGCACGGTAATGCCCTTACCCTTGCCAACGATAATCGCGCTGGCTCCGCGCGCGATGGCTTCGGGGACGTAGGCCGCGCCGTCGACCTTCGATCCCGGAAGCCCGGCGAAAATTGCGCCGTGCCCCACGGCGGCGCTCGCCGCCGTTATGCCTGTGACCTGAATGGAACCCGCGCCAGGAGGCGGATCGATGCCGGCCGGCAGCACATCGCTAAGCCGCATTGCTCCCCTCGCCCTGTCGTCGCCGATCGTCGCAGCGATGCGCTCATAACAATTCGTGATGTTTACGTGGCGGAACCCTCAGCCGTCAAATCCCGCCGATTGCCGATCACTGGCTGGCCGCCACGTCCATCGGCATCACCCCGAGTTGGCCGGCAACGCGCGCGATCAGACGCCCCGTCACCGGCGCCGCGGTATAACCGGCAGTATGCTGACCCCGCGTCTCCTTTGTTCCTTTCGGATCAAACAGAACGACGAAGGTCAAATACTGCGGATCGTCCATCGGGAATGCACCGAGGAATGACGAGATCACGGATTTTGACGAATATCCGCCGCGACCGGGAATGTCGGCCGTGCCCGTCTTGCCGCCGACACGATAGCCCGGCACGTCCGCCTCTTTGCCGGTTCCGTCAGGCCCGATGACGTTGAGGCGCATCAGACGCGCCATTTCACGCGACGTCTCCTCCGTGACGAGCGGCTTCTCGTCCGCTGAAGCACCGTCATACCGTCGGAGGAACGTCGGATGGACCGGTTTGCCATCATTGAGGATCGTCGCTGCAGCCGCCGCGAACTGCAACGGCGCAACCGCAAGACCGTGCCCATAGGATACCGTGATCGTCGAGGCCTTTCCCCACTTGGGCGGCAACTGCGGTGCGGCGACGGCGCCCGCTTCCGTTTTTATCTGCGTCAACATGCCGAACTTGCGTAGAAAGCCCTCGAATTTCTCCGACCCCGCCTGCAGGGCTAGCATGCCCGCGCCAATGTTCGACGAATGCGTAAAGATCTCTGTTACGCTCAGCGGCCGGTTCGACGCATGGTAATCGGTCACCGTGAAGCGGCCAACCTCCAATGGTCGGCGCACATCGATCATCGTATCGGGCTTCGCGATACCTTCATCGAACGCCATCGCAATCGTCAGCGTCTTGAAAACCGAACCAAGTTCGTAG
>DASZVX010000159.1:0-30738 GCA_035547255.1 Hyphomicrobium sp. | reverse complement strand
GGTATGGGGCAACACGACAACGAACTCCTCTCCGCCGAAACGCACCGCCGTGTCACGCCCCTTGATATTCTTCGAAAGGAGTTCGCCGAAACGCCTCAAAATTTCGTCGCCAACTGCGTGCCCAAAGGTGTCGTTGATTTTCTTGAAATGATCGACATCAGCCATAATCACGCAAAGAGACTCGTTGAACTCCGACGCTGCCTTAACTTCACGCGGCAGGTTTGCTTCGAGCCAATGGCGGTTTTTCAAGTGCGTTACAGCGTCGAGCATCCCGAGGACCTGGCTCTCGCTCAAGCTTATTCTAAGCTTTTCGATCTGCGACTGCGATTGCTGCAAACGCGCGTTCAGAACATCGACTTCGCTGCGAATTCTGGAATTTTCACTGATGAGCCGTTGTACGACGGATCTGATCTGGTCTGCGTTCGTCAACGACGGAAGAGATTTATTGACCTTCGCCAGCGTTTCCGAGTGCGAACTGCTGAAATCGATATGCTGCTTCAATAACCCCAAGAGCGCAAAAACTTCGTCATCAAGCTCTTGGCCTACTTTTTCGATACGGCTCGAAACCTCGTCATTTTGCTTCTTTCGCAGCGCCTCATTGCCGGTAAAAAATTGCCAAGCCCCGAAGGCGAATGCAACAAAGCAGACCGAAACTGTACCGACCAATGCAGCAATTGCCATCGGATGTGATCCGAGGCGAATGATGCGGCCTCGAGAGTCGACTTCCGCAACTTGCCAGCTGATATCCGACCAATTCGCCCAGGGCATAAGGCCGGAGTCCGTCTGCATCCACAATGTCCAGAAAAAATAAGCGGAGCAGACTGCAACAATGCTCGTAAGCATGATCACGGCGGAAAACGGGAGTTGCCTCGAGGTTATCGTGCCCATTGGCTCCTGCTCAGATCGAAACCTATGCCGTCGCAACTTTCCTTTGCGATATCAGTATACGCCGTAATCCTTCGCCTTCAGTTTTTCCATTGTCATTATCGGCTAGTTCACAGAAATGGGACAGCGCTGAACCCGACTGCCGTTGCCGGGTCGACAATGATATTTGTCAGTTTACGCTCGACCGATCACTCCGAGCATGAGTCGTCGTTATTCGCAATAATCTTTTCTTCAAAATACCATTCTGTAGCATCCTGCCGCCGCTCGATAATTTCACGTACGGCGCGGACTAAATATTTACCGAAATCGAAAACGTCGTTCCTTTACTTAAAGCCGGTAGCAATTCGTATGTATAACTGCTCGGTGAATACTTTGAGTAAGCCTCCGCTATAACTTCCGGTCATTAGGATAATAAGGAATCCCGCTATGATCTTTGGCACGAAGGTCAACGTCATTTCCTGCACCTGCGTCAGCGCTTGAAAAAACGCTACGCTGACGCCGATGATCATCGCCGACGCGATAACCGGACCTGCGAGTAGGATCGTCAGCCAAATTGCTTGCTGAACGATTCCGAGAGCATCGCCTTCGGTCATTGATACCCCAACGTAACGCCCTGTGTGATCGGGACTTCCTTGCCGTTTGTCAGAATTGCGGTGGACCCGGCAGAATCAATGCGCACCGACGCGACGACGCCTGATGTCGAGCCGTCAGCAGATGTCAACGTAAGGCCGACCATCGTACTCGCCTGCGAAATATTTGAATTAACGAGAAGCTGGTCGAGCTTGGCGTTTGTATTAATTCCCTGCTCAACGCTTGAGAATTGAGCAATCTGCGACATGTATTCGGTGGAGTCGGTCGGATTGAGCGGATCCTGGTTCCGCAGCTGCGCGACCATGAGTTGCAGGAAATCGTCGTAGTTCAGCGTCGAGCTGTCGGTCGCATTTTGCGTAGCCGTATTTTGGGTGCCCGATGTCCCGCTGGTTGGTGGAATCGTGCTCATGCGACCTCCTTGTTTATTTCCTGCGTCTTTGTGCCCGCAGCTTCCAATGGAAGAAGCATTCTCACTTTCTTCAATGCTTCGAATGGGCGATCTGTATCGAGCAGATCGCTCACCTCCATTAATCCATGAAGAATTTTACCGTCCCTGATGCTGACGAGAAGGTTTGCTACTGATTCCTTTGCCATCGTGCGCGCCTTCATGTGCAGCGCCGGATCCATCAGCATCATCTGCACCATAAAATAGAGCTGACGCAGCGGAGTCGTCGTTTCCTCAGGCTTCATCACGTGCTGCTCAAGAAGGAAGATCACGTCGTTCATCAGCTCGATGCTGACTTTCCGGTCGACTTTGAGTACGCCGCCATTGACGAAAATGCGCTCGCCGGCCCGCAGGGTGATTTTCAATCCACCGCTCATCACAGACCTTCCGCGATGACGTTTGAGACGTCAATCAACGCAGAGAAATTCTTCGATTTCCCGCTGCTGATCGCATCCGCTTCCTTCAGCATCCAGATGCCTATCGATATCAAATTCGCGCGAATATCGTCAGGCAACGCATTCTCGGGCTTTACGAGATCCTCGAGCAGGAAACTCCAGAGCCTGTTGAGAAAACAAATCGCGTCGATCGCTTCGCGCGAGTTCGCGCCGGCTTTTTCGGCAGACCTGAGCATCGAGACGGACTGCTCGATCGCCAGCCGCTCGTTCTCGCGCTTGCGACCGCTCGATTCACTCAACGTCTCTTCGTAGGAAAACTTGTACATGTTTCAGTCCGGTCATTCGGTGCTACGCACCAGGTTCCTTATTTGAGGAAGTCCATGATGCTCAGATTGCTTAGTCTATTTGTAACGGCGTAGGCGGCCTCAAGCGCAGTCGAGAGATCCGAAATCTGGGTCGTAACTTCCGCGGAATCTACCGATTCAAGCCCGTCGATCGACTTGTTGAGAAAGTCGACCTGCGTATCGATCTGATCGTTCGCGTCCGACACGCGCTGCTGGGTGACGCCGAGAAAGGATTGAACTTTTGTCAATCCTCCGATGCCGTTGCTCACGATCTGTGTCGCCTGTTGCATGACGACTTTCTGAGTAGCGTTATTGAGGTTCTGGAAGCCGAGTCCTGCGACCATGGTGAAAGCCTCGGTCAATTGCCGGAACGTATTGTCGTTCGCTGTGACCGAGGTGTTTGCGGTTTCTGTTCGCGAAATTCTACTGTTGACCGGCTTGTCGGAAGCTCCGGACCAGTTCGCGGACCAGTTTGCATCGGAGAACAGATCGGCGAACTCATTATTGAGGAAGTCCTGCATGTCGGATGCCGAGATCGACGATACATTCGGATCGTCCGGGCTCATGCCAAATTTCGCGGTGAATGCGGCTTGGACAGCTTGCGCGCTCGCAGGAGGCGGATTTCCAAAAAAGTCGTCGAGCGGTTTAACGTCGGAGTTGATGCCGGCGAAGAGATACTGTCCATCCAATGATGAATTGAGCTGATCCTGAAGCGACTGCATTGCCGCTTGTGCCTGCTGCAGGATCGTACCGGAAATCGTGTTGTCCGACTGGGCCGGCGTCAGTGCATTTAAGAACGTCTGGCTTGTCGTCGCGAGTGTGTTCAGCGCAGCCTGCGACCCTTGCATGCGAGTCAATACAATCGAATTCGTGTCCTTTATCGATTGAATTTGCGCGATGTCCTGCCGCAACGAGACGGCGACTCCGGTCTGGGCGCCGAGCGTCAACCCAACGTCCGCGTGGCGGCCCGTCGCAAGCTCCGTCTGTGCATCGACGAGGCGCTGCTGAATCCTGGCGATCGAGGCTTTTGTCTCACTCGATAAAGACGCCGTCGATATGTATGTCGATGTGAGCATCTGCCTAGCTGAATGACTGGAGGAGCGTTGAAAGCATATCGTTGACCGTACTGATTAGTCGCGATGATGCCTGGTATGTTCTTTCCAGATCGAGGAGGTTCGTCATCTCCTCATCGAGATTGACGCCGGTCCCCTGCGAAAGCGATGCGGTGGCGCGTTGGGCAACGGTGCTTCGGTAATCGGCCTCAGAGGTTACAGATTGGCGCAATGCTTCAAGCCAGGAGACGGAATTTTTTGCGTAGTCGGCTACCGAGCTCGATGAAGGAAGCTGAGTCGAGGCGTCAAACGTTTGCCCAGAGCCCAGGCTTGAAATCAGTCCTTGAATGCGATCCGTGAAGGATGGCGCGTTTGACGTGTTGTATTTATAGGCCGCGTTTCCGGAGATGCCTCCATCGCGGATCAATTCGGCGTTGCCGCCTTGGCTCGGATCCGCGTTCGGATTGATCTTGATTGAACTCGCTAGCCCTGCGACCACACCGCCGGACGGTGGGAGCGCCGGGCCGCCCGAATACGTAAAGAGGCCTGCGACTGGGGGCAGTGTCGGAGTTGCCGATTGATCCGTTTCGGAGAACGCATTGATCAGCCCTCTCGCCATCTCGTCGAGCTGGCTCTGGTACGTTACGGCGACATCGTCACGAACGGAAATGAGCCCGGCAATCTTGCCAGACTGAATCTCCATAATATGGGATGTTCCCGCAATCGGAACGCCGTCCGCATAAACCGCTGCGCCCGGTGCTCCCCCGGCGAGGTTCGGCGTCTGCTGGAATGTTACGGAACGTGGCACCTTATCGAATAGCGTCACGCCGCTATCCGTATAGATAGCCATATCGCCGTTGTTGCGCGAGACGGTACGAATTCCGACTTCGGTTGACAGCTGTTTCAGAACGGCGTCGCGCGCATCGAGCACGTCAGTGATGTCGCTGCCGTTACTGGTCCCTCTGATGACCTGATTGTTCAGATCCTGAAACTGAGAGAGCAGGCTATTGATGTTCGAAACCGAAGACGCGATGTCGGAATCGGCTTGCTGCCGCACCTGCGTAACCGTGGCGGACGCGGAATTGAGCGCGTTCGATACGTCCTTCGCAGCCGAGACGACGCTCGCGGCAACTGCGGGATTCTGCGGATTTCCGGAATAGGTTTGGAGCGCAGCGCTGAGCTTGGCCATCAGAGCGGCCGGCGAGCGCTCCTGATCGGTGTCATCGACCGTACTTTGGAGCTGGTCAAGCGCCGACGCAATCGACGTCTGCGCTTGATTGCCCGAGTTGGCCGTCAGATAGGCATTGAAAAGAAGGTCGTTCGATGTCCGATCGATCTGGGGAATACTTACGCCGGCGCCCGGACCGCTGACGATCGTTGCCGTCTTGCGCGTTGCGTCGGGGTCGTGAACGCGCGCAATATTCCGAGACACGACCGAGATCTGATCGGACGTTGCCTGGAGACTTGAGCGCGCCGTGTCGACACTCAGCGTCAACGACATCTGCAGGATCTTCCCTTAGAATTCCCAGCTATCGGACGAGATTCACGAGCACGTCCAAAAGCTCTGTACCTGTCTGGAACACCTTCGAGTTTGCCGTATAGCTTCGTTGGGCTTCGACCATGGTCGTCAGCTCAGAGGCGAGATCGACGCTCGATTTCTCGAGAGCACCGGAAACAATTTTTCCGAGCGATCCGGAGTTTGCGGTCCCGAGCTGAAGATCGCCCGAGTCCTTGTTCGTTGCGAACACGTTTCCGGAAATAGCCGTGAGGTTGTCCGGGCTCGCGACGTTCGCCAACGGAATTTTGAATGCATCGACTCGCGATCCGTCCGCATAGACTGCCGTGACGACGCCTTCATTGCTGATTTCGAGGCGATCAACGGCGGATGGGCCGTTGCCATTTGCAGTGGCGCTGACTGGTTCATAGGCGCCAGCGAGCTGCGTCATGTTGCTCATGTCGAGGTTGAGCGTCGCACCATTTGGAATATTGACCGAAAGAGTCGCCGGAGACGGCGCCGTCAATTTGCCGGTCGTCCCGGAGAATGTCAGGGCCTGGGTTGTCAGCGGCGCTGCTGTATAGGGGAAGCCACCACCAGCGGGGGCTGCAGCATGGTCGTAAACAGTGACTTCCCACTCATTGGCGGCCGTCTTCGCCGAGTAGATATCGAGCGTAACCTGATGGCCGAGGTTGTCGTAGGTGACGATCGACGTCATGCCGGCATAATCGGCGCCGGCAGCATTCAAGGAGGGAAGATTGGTTGATACGGGCGCGTCAGACGGTTCCTTGACCTGGAACGTACCCGAGGTCGATGGGGTGGCTTTCAGTCCCAAGCTCGCGGTACCGACAGGCACCAAACCTGCGGCGCTGTTGATGACGGACGCGCTGCCGCCATTCAACAGGTCGTACCCCAGGAGCGTGAAGCCGGCGGCATTGACGAGCTGACCGTTTACGGGAATGAAGCTGCCGGCACGTGTCAGGAATGGCGTTCCGGATGGGCTCTGCACCATGAAAAAGCCGTTGCCGCTGATCGCCAGATCAGTCGGAGACGTCGTATAGCTCAAGTCGCCCTGATGGGTGACGGCTCGGCGGGCAATGGTCGAGACCGAACCAGGCACATACGATGCGACGTGGCCTTCGGCGACGAGAGTCGCAAATTCTGCAGAGGCTTCCTTGTAACCGGTTGTGTTGACGTTCGCGATGTTGTCGGCAACGGTTCCCATACGGTCAGATTGAACATTCATGCCTGAGATGCTTGTAGTCATTAGTCCGTAAAGGCCCATCGGCACTCTCCTGCTCACGAATGATGCTTTGCTCGATTGAAGCATCTGGGCCTTGCGTGAGACTGTTCGCCGCCGCTTCCGACGAGGGCGATTGCTCCTCTCCGGCAAATTCCTTGAGGCGGTAGCCGAGGAATCTCTGAGAATCGATCGGATCGTGTCCAAGCCTCTGCTTCAAGCGCTTGCGCAGACGGCTGATGTGGCTTTCGATGACGTTCTCGTGGATTTCGTCGTTGAAGATGCCGTACACGCGATTGAAGATTTGCGTCTTCGTCACGCGCGTATTGCGACTGAGCACAAGGCATTCGAGAATCCGGCGCTCGCGCCGCGGCAATGGCAGGACCTCGCCGTTCACCAACGGATCGCGACCGTCGAAAAAGATTCTTATCCCGGCAATGTCGACGCACTGCTCGGCCATTTTCATTCGCCGGCGAATGGCACCGCTGCGCGCCAGGATTTCGCGGACATGGAACGGCTTCGCGAGGACATCATCGAACCCGAGAGAAAAAAGATCGAGTGTTTCGCTAAGGGCCCGGGCTTCTATCAGCCCGATGAGGGGCGAGCGGCACCGCGAGCGGATGCGCGAAGATATCTGACGTCGATTCTCGACCGATCCGATCAGGAAGCCTTCAACGACAGAAATATCGGCGTCGTTAACCGATTCAAACCATTCGGGAAATTCCACTGGATCAACTGCCAGTGCAGCGATTCCCTCGCGCTCAAAGCACGCGACGCAGCCTCCCGCGACCGTGGACCGGTCGTCCAGAACTACAAACATCTATCCCCCCGCCGTGATTAGCGTCCCCTCATTTGAACGAAATACAGTGATTCATATGATTTATTAACAACTATTTCATAATTGCATGGGTTGGAAATATCACACTAAATCAATCGCGAGAGTTTTACCGTTGGTGCAGCTACAGTTGTAGAGCCTTTAGCCAAAATTGCGGGTCCAGCTTCGTTCGTGAAGCGCTTGCGTTATACTTTCCAATTTCCAAACCTAATTCTTTCAATTCGAGTATTTTAAATAGCAATATCGTAGATCAATTGCGCTTCAATATCGCCCCATATTGGGTCCTCTATATTGTGCCCGATTGGGCTATTGGCTTGCGGTTCTTCACGAAAACTGAGTGTTATGAAACAAACGAGAACGCGTAAGTTACGCAGAGACGCGCTCAGCCGGAACATCGTACCGGCAATGGATTCGTGTGGACGGGAGCGACGCAAAGACTTCCGTTATTTTGCGCATCAGCACGCCGCCATGCGGTTTCGCAATGCCAATATGATTTGCGATCTCGTTGATTTGTCCGAAACCGGCGCCAAGATCAGCATTCTTGACGGGGCGGTCCCTAACATCGACGAACAAGTAGTCCTAACGCTATTCGACGGGACGGCCGTCGAAGGATACGTCTCCTGGATCAGGGACAAGCACATCGGCGTCGAATTCCGCAACCCGGTTACGAATGTCGACGATCGTCTCGATTTCGAGGATCTTGGCAGCGCATTCTTTGGTAAAGCCGTTACGCTGCAGAAGTCGACCCGCCGCTCCTAGAATTCGGGAAAGCAATGTAAGCGCTCCGCAAGGCGGGGGTGCTAGACGTAGGTCGGGCTCCGCTCAGACCGATGAACACCATGCGCTTTCGCACGCCGCTGCCGTCGAGTTTTGAAACGCTCTTTATAGATCTCTTCAAAGATATCGATGAGACGGGCGAAGCGCCGCGTCCGTCTCCGGTCTCCATCAGCAGTCTGGAAGCCGCTTGGGATGTTGCGGCGCGGGCTCGGGCCTTGCCGGCGCAAGAGGGCGTCAATCGCGACGCGCGGCGCACTGCCTATGGTGACGAGAGCGCTGGCACAGCCGGTGTCTCGCTTGATCCTCACAAAATTCTCGGCGAACTCGGACTTCATTCCGAGGCGACGGAAGCCGAAATCGCCGTGCTCCGGAGAGAATTTGCCCTTCGCAATCATCCTGATCGCGTGCCCGCCGATCTCAGAGAAATTGCGACGCAACGAATGATGATCGCGAATGATCTGATGGACCGGTATCTCGCCAGACTGCGTCGCTCCACGGTTAACAACCGGTAGCCAGACTTTGTTAAAATGCTAAGTGCTCCGTTCGCGATGTTGCGACGAATATCGGGTAGTCTCCTGCATGTGGCCGGAAGGCCGACAGAAAGTACGGGGACGATGATGAGTGAGAATTGCGTCGACTTGCAGATCCTTCGCGCGCGCATGACGGGCCTTGGCGAACGCCTCGACAGCCTGTGGTCAAATCAGCTGCGCGAGCAGCTTCATCTCGACCGCGACACAAAAGAATGCGCGTACTGGCATTCTGGCTATCATCAGGCGCTGGCCGACCTCATCTGCCTTATCGAAGGGCCGCAGCCTATCTCCGGCATCGCGGACACGTCCAATCCGCGCCTGGTGGCCGGCCGGGGTGCAGAAAGTTTCCAGCCGGCATAAACTGGTGGAACATCTCGCATTCTTTTTCGAATGCTTGCCGCGGCTGAGCGAAGTGCCGGAACTTGAACTGCGACGCGGTACCGATTTTCTCCTTGAGCGCCGATTTCAAATCTTCGCTGGAGCTGCCGACAAACGTAATTGAAAAGCGGCCGAGGTTATCGATAAAACCCAAGGCGTACGCGCCGGGGCAATTCTCGACGAGTTCCTCGTCGATCGCGTCGGCGGCCAAATCAAAAGGACCTCGCAGTCCCGTTCCGAGAACTTCCTGCTGCGTCATATCGACGGGTCCTAAATATAGATCGCATTCGTCTGGCGCCCACTCGCAGCATCAGGCGCCTGTGATGTCTTTTGGTTGTTATCGCGCTGACGTTGCTGTGGCTGGTCGGGCATTCCTCCCTCGCGCCGCTGCATGTTCTCGCCCTGACGGCCGGCAAAGTTAGCACGTGCTTGGCCGCCATCTTGGAATGACGAACCACCGTTGTTCAGCGAGCTGTTCAAGCTCGAATTCAAACTGGCCGAAGCGTCGGCGATCTTCAAACTCTTCACATCGTAACCTGCGTCCCGCAGGCTTTGCTCCAGCCCCTTGCGATCGCCGTCGAGCAACTTGGCGGTCGACGCTTTCGAGGCTTCGGCATCGATATCAAGAGCGCTGGATTTGAGACTGAGCTTCAATCTTACTGTTCCGAGGTCGGGAGGAGAAAGTGTCAAATCGATCGTTCTCAAGACATGGCCCGCGACCGGCGGACGATCCATCGTTTGAGGCGTGTTGGAAACCGGTCCGCCGCTGCTATCACCACCAAGTGCCGTAAGCACGCCTGTCCGGACCTGCTGGCCTGCTCCGGACATGTTCCCCACGCTCCCGGGAGCGTCCTGCGATACGTGATCCGTTGGGGTCGAAACAACAGTATCCGCCGCCCGCTGCCCGATGACGTGAGTCGCCGCAACCTGCTCCCTGGCGTCTGACCTCCCGCCTTGCGCCCCATTAAAGTTTTGTTGTGGCGTCGCGTCGTTCGCGGGCGCAACGTCCGGTGCCCGCGCGGCCAGCGTGATGTCCGCCGATGCTTTGCCGGCACCGTCCTGGCCTTTGTTCGCAGTTGTCGCATTCAAAGTTGTCAACGGATTTACTTTTCCGTCCTTCGCCGTCAGGGCTTCAAACACGCGTGTACTGGACGCAGCGTCCGCATTGTCGAAAACCCAGTGAGTCCCGCGGGAATGAACCGTGACGGGAGACGCGACCGTTTCTTCGGTCGTCTGATCCGTCATCTGGCTCTTGTCATCCTGAGCCGATAACAGCCGCTGCTTGGCGTCCAATAAGGCCACGACACTGGCTTGCTTGAGCAGATGAACCGGAGCGTTCTTGCTGCCATCATTCGGCGCCTGATCCTGCGCCATTGTTCGAAATGCGAGTTCGGCCGCCCAGCCCGCCGGCGGCGCTGAATTTGTCGCCGACGCATTATCGGCGGGCGTTTGGCCGCCAAGCTTGTCGATGGTGTCTTCGAACGACTTCTCCCCGTCGTCATCCTTTTTGTCTTTGTGATGTTGTTTCTCCGAAACCTTGGCGGCCTTATCGATCGATTTGCCGTCGGACAGGTCATCGCGACTTTCGGCCTTGTCGATTGAATGATCGCTCGTTCGGTCGCTCGAACTGTCGGCGTCTTGCGTTTTCGGTGTGGGCTTCGAACCGGCGCGGTTCGCCTGCGCACTGGATTTCACCGAAGCCGACTTTGAAATCACGTCCATCAGACTCTGGCTTTGAGTGGCGCGTGCTGCTTCCGTCATTTCACATTCCCCGACATGACCATATCGGCCTCTTTTAGAGCCGCATCGGCGCTTTCGACCGCGTTCGCAATGATCGATAGCTCTTGCGACTTTGGCGGGCTTCCGCCGCCAGAATTCGATTGATTTGTGTGCTCGTCGGTTCTGCGGTCCTTATCACCATCCACGATCTTGTCTCGCGCGACGGTGTGAGCAACGTACCCCGCGACCTCATGGATTTCGGCATCGTCGCCGGAAAAGCGATCGAGGGCGATTTGATGAAGAGCATTCAAGGCCTCGGCCGCTTGCGTGGTCGGCGCTTTGGCGGCCGCCCCGTAGAGCGTAGCCCTGTCGATATCTTCTATGGACTCCGGTTTCAACGACAGGACCTTGCCTGCCGCCGCCTTCGCCAGAGCGATCCGGCCATGCGGAAGCGCAGCGCCAGCCATCGCAAGAAATAGATCTATCCTTGCCTGTTTGTCGGCTGTCGATGTTGCGACGTCCAATTTATCGACCAAGTCGCCATTACTAAATTCATCGCGCTTCGCGGCAGCAGCGGAAAAATCCCGAAAGAGCTTCCAGGCATAGATGGATTTTCCAAAACGCCGGAGATAGTCGCTCATCAGCATCACGGCGCGATCTGTGTCGCCGCTACTGACCAAAATGGGAATTTCGCGACGTGCTGCAGCTTCCTCGATTGCGGTATGGGGGCAAACGAGACGCGCTTCATCAAGCAACTCTATTGCCTTCCCGTCCTCATGGCCGATGTAAAAGGATGCCTGCGCCAACGCGAAGGGGCCGACCAGACTTACGTCAAGCGATCTCGGGTCGACGTCGCTTAAAAGCTTCTTGGCCTCGCTGGCATTGCCTTGCGCGAATTGCATGATGCCCTGCGCCAACGTGCGATCCGCTTCATACAAAGATTCGTCGTTCGCCAGCGGCTTCAGGACACCATAATCTCCACCACTCAACACATAGACGAACGCGCCTCGAACGTTGGCGTAGTTATCCCAATCCGGCCTCTCGAAGTGGCGGAGGACATCGGAGATTTCTGTCAGGAGCCGGCCTTGGTCCGCAAGTGCGCTGCGGTCGCCGCGCACAACACGATCCTGCGCGGTCCCGAGCTGTTCAAGCAACCGGCGGAGTTCAGCGCTTTTCTGCGCTTTGACTTCCGAACCGCTTACCGATGTTTCCGTTTTGTGGCCTAGGTGCGCAACAGGCGCTGCACCGTCAGAAGCAAGCTTGGGCCCTAGATAGAAATAGGCGCCCGCTCCTATGCCGGAAAGCAGCACGACCGCAGCGCCAGCGATCAATGCCAAGCGCTTCATTTTTTATCCTCTTTAATGAGGATGTCGATTCGCCGGTTCTGCGCAGCTTCCGTATCAGATGGAATCTTCGGATCCCGATCGGCGCGGCCCTCTATGGCGACGAAGCGCGTTTCCGGAATACCGCCGCGGACGAGCATATAATACGCCATTTGCGCCCGAGCAGCCGACAGCCGCCAATTGTCATAGTTGCCATGCTTATATGCGCGGCTGTCGGTATGACCGCGTACGATGATGTCGCCCGGTTGCATTCTAAGAACATCGCCCACCTTGCTCATGACGAGCACCAGAGCGGGACGTGGTTTTGCTGAGCCGACCTCGAACATGCCGAAGTTCGCGTCATCCAGCAGGCTGACGAGCAACCCTTCGGGCGTCGATTTTACCTCGATGCCCGGCGTCGCGTTGGACACTTTAGACAATGCGCTGCTGATCTCAGCCTGTAGTTTTTTGGCATTGATCTCGTCGTTCGCTTTGTCAACGTTACCTGAAGGTGCCGGCGCCGGCGCGGCTTGCTGAGTGTCCTTAGCTTCCGCTGCGGGACCGGCTGGCTTCGTGTCCTTTCCTTCCAACGTCCGCGCGGCTTGCTTCTGATCCTTGCCCTCAAGAGCGAGCGCCGCCTGTTTTTCGTCCTTGCCTTCGAGCGTGCGCGCGGCCTGCTTCGGGTCCTTACCCGCCACGCTGAGTGAGGGCGTGACTGTCTTCGATGTCTTTGTCGGAGCCGTTGCTGCGGCGGGCTCCGGCTGAGCTGCGGGTTTCTCCGTGGCCTGCGATTTCCCGGCTCGTCGATTAATACGATCGAAAGGATCGCTGATGTTGCCGTCCGACGGGCTCGCTGCCGTCATGGCCTGACTGGCTTTGGCTTCGTCTGCAAGCTTGTCCAAGAGTTGGCCGGGATTGTCGAAGAGCGCCTCTTCCTTCTGGGCCTCTGCACTCTTTCCACCCGCAGCGGCGCTGTTCTTTTGCGCCTTTTCGTCCATCGCCTCGCCGACGTTATCCTTGCTTGGCGTCGGTGCGTCGAGCTTCTGCTTCTCGTCGAGCTTTTTGCTCTGGCCTTTCTTGCTTTCGTCGTTCTTCCTGGTGTCGATTTCGTTTATGTCTTCAAGGCCCTTGGGCGTAGAAATGCGATCCGTCAAACGCATCGGATTGAAGTAGGCTGCCACCTGCACGATGGTCTTCTTGTCGGCTGCGCTCACGAGCCACATGACGAGGAAGAAGGCCATCATGGCCGTCATGAAGTCTGCATAGGCGATCTTCCAGACGCCGCCGTGATGCTCTTCATCGGCATTGCGCCGACGGCGCACGATGACCAGCGGCTGAGATGAAACGTCTTCCTGACCGTTACTCATGTCGCCACCGCCTCAAGTTCCGAGATCCACGCAGCAATGTTCGCCTCGATTGCGGTGTCCTCTATGTGGGCGCGGATATCCGGCGAAGCATTCTCCGAGTAGCCGATTTGAAACGCTTCGTTCGGCAGGCGTCCGCGCAGATGCTCCAGAACCTCGGCCGGAGCCTCGATATGAACTTTGGCACCCTCGGTCAGCGCCCGGGTAATCGCCTGCTCCAAGTCTTGCACAGCGCGTTCCCGCAACTGCTCGATGAGCCAGGGGCGAAGTAGGATCGCGACACGCTCGCCAACGGTGCGCTCAATCAATTTTACAGCGCCATCGAGTCGCGCGGCAAGCACGTCGGCGCACTCCTGCCGGAAGGCTTGGCGCTCCCGATTGAGCCTTTCCAGAAAGAGCGTTTCCGCTTCCGCCAATTTCATTTCCGCGTCGGCCTGTGCTTCCGCGCGACCTTCGGAGAGTCCCTGCTGGTAGCCGTCTTCGAATGCGGATTTCAGCTCCGCTTCATGGTCAGGCTTGTCGGCTTCGACTTCTTCGCAGCCGAAGTCGGAGAGCAGCGGAAATGCCGGACTGTGCACCCTGGCCATCATCCGTTCTTGACCCAGTGCTTCATAATCGCCGTTGCCTGCTCTTCATCGCGATCGATGATGGCGCCGAGCTTTTCGACCGGACCGAATGCCAGCGACCGGCCGAATGACAAACCATCGCCCGCAAAGCCCGATGAACCGAAGTCCGCATCGAACGGATTGGCTCCGGGCTCAAGGAGCGGCGAAGCCATCTCCGGCATGTCGAGCGGCGCGGCTGCACCGCTCGCGTCGGCAATGTCCGGCCCGGACAGAGCCGCAATCGAGCCGCCTCCTTCGACGGCTGCAACCTGACCATTCGCCAGCAATGCGCGCATCACCGGTTTGAATCCCGCCAGCACAACGATCGCGGCGACGAGAAGGATCGTAAGCGATTTGATTCCGGTTCCGGCGAGTGCCATCAACATCGCCGTCCAGTCGGCGCCCGAAGCCGAGCTATCGCCTAAAGGCGATTGGGCAAACTCGACCGCAGCAACGCTGAT
Source organism: Hyphomicrobium sp. (assembly GCA_035547255.1). Classification (GTDB taxonomy): domain Bacteria; phylum Pseudomonadota; class Alphaproteobacteria; order Rhizobiales; family Hyphomicrobiaceae; genus Hyphomicrobium_B. Next base: position 16,300 of record DASZVX010000159.1, on the reverse strand, counting down.
GCGATCGCCACGCTTGGTATCGAGACCGGCGGCAGACAGCGCCACCTTCTCGATTTCAGCGACCTGCTTATCGATGTCTTCGCTTTTTGCATCTTTACCGATGATCTCAGCGAGACGCTTTTTGTTGACGACGACAGCGAGCGAAATGTTATCGACCTTGTAGCCTTCGCTGGTGGTCGAGGCTGATTTCGAGCTGATTTCGTAGTTGGTCGTTTCTTCTTTTCGATCCTGCGCCCGTTTGCTCTGCTCCTTCGTATTCGTCGGAGCCTCATTCGGAATATTCTGGTCGACGCTGACGTCCGTTTTTCCGGAGCCGTCGGTTGAGTTTTGCGCTTCTTTGATGACGCGCGTCGAGCGCTCTACCTTCGATTCGGGATCGTATTTCGTTTCCGTCGTCTGATGCTTATCGATGTTGAGGCGCGCGATCGCGCTGACCTCAAAGTTATCGATGCCAAGATAAGGAGACAGGGCGCGGCGCACGCTGTCCTGAACCTGCTTCGAGATCGTGCGCTCAAGATCGAGCATTTGCACCGGCGCATCGCCGGACGGTCCGCTGTTGCTGCCCAACAAGGTTCCGTCCGTGCCAATGACCTGGACCTCGTCGGGCTTCATATCCGGAATGGCGGCAGCGACGAGATGCTTGATGGCCGGCGCCGCTGTCGCGTCGCCGGCAACGTCGGTTTTGATGACGACGGATGCCGTCGGCGTTTGCTTGCTCGTTCGCAATGCATTCTGATCCGGAAGGAAAAGGTGCACGCGCGCAGCTCGAATTCCCTTCAGGTATTGAATTGTGCGCGCGAGCTCACCCTCAAGCGCTCGGACACGTGTGACTTCCTGCATGAAGGACGTGAGACCCAGCGCCCCGAGCTTGTCGAAGAGCTCGTATCCGGCGTTCGGACTTCCAGGCAGACCTTTTTCGGCAAGCAGGGCGCGAGCCTGCTCGGCTTGTCCAATAGGTACCCCAAGCTTCGTTCCATCCGAACTAGCCTCGAACGGGATGCCTGCCTGGGCCAGTTCGCGACCCATGCTGCTGATGTCAGGGGGGGTCAAGCCGACGTACAGCGTCTCGAAGCTCGAGCGCGAAGCGAAATAGCTGCCGATCGATATCAGCGCAAAGACCAGGAAGCCCGCGGCGCCGAGCGCCATCAGGCGCTGCCGTCCCAGACCCTTGAGACTGCTGTAAAGATTCTGGAATTGACGCCAATCCATCTCTCGGACCCTACCGGCACGGTTCCAAGCCGACGGTAGAGAGCGAACCTTGTGTAAAGGTGACGGGCCGCCCCGCCTGTGTCTCGGCTGCAAAGGCAACCACGACGCAGGCGACCGACCCGTCTCGAAGGAAAGGATTGGTAAGTCGGCCCGGCGCCAGTCAGCGCCGAGCCTTATTATTCATTAGCCGCGGAACAGCGACAGGATGTTCTGGCTCGACTGGTTCGCAATGCTGAGCGCCTGGACGCCGAGCTGCTGCTTGACCTGAAGTGCCTGAAGCTTCGTCGATTCCTGGTTCATGTCGGCGTCGACGAGCTGGGAGACGCCGGTGTTGATCGAGTCCATCAACGAGCTTACGAAGTCCGTCTGCAGGTTGATACGCGTCTGAGTCGCGCCGAGACCCGTTGCGGCCGTCGTCATCTCGTCAAATGCCTTCGAGACGGACTGGATGTAGCCCTGCAGAATGCCCTGATCCGTGGAGCTGTCGGTCAATGTGCTGATATCGATGCTCATGATCGACGTGCCGGAGGCGGTACCCGACACGATGGCGCCGGTCGAGTCGCGCGCCGAATCGAGGATGCCCTGAGAAGAGCCGGCCGTGTTCGCGTCGAACAACACGGCTTGCGAGGTGTCGACCTTGATGTAGCCGATCGAGACGGTGCCTGTCGAATCGCGCGTGAAGGACGATACAATCGATTTCGTCGCGTTGTAACCGGTGACCGAAGAATCGACCGAGAGCCAGTTCTCGCCAGAGAAGCTCGCCGAATCGGAAACGCCCTTGAGCTGGTTCTGGAGTTCGGTGATGTCCGACTGAATCTTGCTGCGATCGACGCCCGGTCCGAGAGCGGCGGCCAGCTTCTGCTTCATCTGCGAGACGAGGTCGATGCTGCTGTTCATCGCCGTGTAGGCGACGTTTACAGTGCCTTTGCCAAGGCCGAGCGCGTCCTGAACCGTCGAAAGCGAGGCGCTGTCCGAGCGCATCGACGTCGCGATCGACCAGTAAGCGGCGTTGTCCGACGCCGTAGCGACCCGCAGGCCCGTCGAAATGTGGCTCTGCGTCGTCAGCATGTCCTTTGACGTCTGCTGAAGCGACTGCAGCGCGGTCATCGCCGCAATATTCGTATTGATGCTATTCATGCCCATGTCCCTTGTCCTTTTACTCAGCACTAGATAAGCGCGTTACTGGGGACATACCGGGTTTGCCGGCTTGGCAGATCGGCTTCATGCCTGTGGCTCAACTCAACCACTCTGTCATGGCCAATCAACTATCGGAGAGTTATTTCTTAATGGTTACCAACGCGGCGGATCTCTAAAAATATTCCTAACCGCCGGGTGTGGCGCGGCCGCTGAATACCTGCCGCGCTAGCTGAAAGATTTGACGAGTGCGCCGACCAGCAAGCTCCAGCCGTCGACAAGAACAAAGAACAATATTTTAAGTGGTAGAGACACTACGGTAGGCGGCATCATCATCATGCCCATCGCAGTCATAATCGTTGCCACTACAAGATCGATAACGAGGAACGGCAGCGTCACCAGGAAGCCAATCTCGAAACCGCGCCGAAGCTCCGAGATCATGAATGCCGGAATGAGAACGCGGAGGTCGTCGGGCCCGGCTTTGTCCTTTTCGCCGAAACGCTGGGCGGACATGTCCTGGAAGATCGCGATGTCCTTGTCGCGGACATTCGCTTTCATGAACACACGAAACGGCTCGGTCGTGCGCGTATAGCCATCCTGCTGGCTGATTTTATTCTCGACCATCGGCTTGATGCCGTTGTCCCAAGCCGACTGGAAGGTCGGCGCCATGACGAACATCGTCATGAACAACGCCAGGCTAACAAGAATCAAATTGCTCGGTGTCGTCTGCAGGCCAAGACCCGACCGGAGGAAGGACAAAGCGATGACGAATCTCGCAAACGACGTGACCATCATCAGCAGGCCGGGGGCGACCGACAGGACGGTCATGACCACCAGAAGCTGAACGATCCGGCCGGAGACGGAGGCGTCGCCCGCGGGGAAGAGCGTGTTGAGGTCGATGGTCTGAGCGACGACGACTGTCGGCGTCAGGATCAACACGGCGAGCGCGATGAGGAATCGTCGTGCGATCATTCGATTACAAACCCGCCGATTAGCAATCCGAGGACTGCACCGCGGCCGCGGATTCTAGCTCGATCTTCGAGTTGTTCGCGCAGATTTTGGAGGCCTCTTACCCCTTGAATATCCGCGACAGTCAAACCTTTCAGGTAGGCGATCACATCTTCCCGGACTTCATTCTTCAGCAGGCTGGCCTCAGATGTGCCGTGCACAACGACGATCGAGGCATCCAATCGCACGCGCGACTTCGGCTCGCCGCTCAAGTCGACAATGACGGACGGAATCTGGATCTCCAGCGCATCGCTCGGAAATCGGCCTGATGTCAGCGTTTGAGGCGCAATGCTCGCAGGCTTTGCTTCTTCGACTGGAGCAGGCTCGGTGCCAACCGGAATGACGAAATAGCCAAAAGCTGCGCCTCCTCCGATGCCGAGCAAAGCCGCAAACAGCATCGATTTTACGAAGTCTGCTGTGCTCGCGCCGGCGGCAGGTTCGTTCGCGTTACTTTTTATAAGCGCCTGTGCCATGCCCCGCCTCGGTCCTAGAACGGCGACAAGATATCGAGAATCTGTTGGCCGTAGGCCGGCTGCTGGATTTCCATGACGCGGCCGCGGCCACCGTAGGAAACGCGCGCCTCTGCGACCTTGTCGTACGGGATCTGGTTATCCGTCGAGATATCACGCGGCCGGATGATACCCGCGACGCTCAAAACGCGAACCTCGTAGTTGACGCGCACTTCCTGCGTGCCGCTGATCACCAGGTTGCCGTTAGGCAGGACTTCGCTCACGACGGCCGCGATGAGCAAATTGATATTCTCGGAACGGGTGATGCCGCCTTTCGAATCCGTCGATGTCGTCCGGTCGAGATTGCCGTCCAACTTGCCGGAGCCGGCCGGGCCCGGCGCGCCGAAGCCGAAATCGAAATCCGCCGACGACGTCAACCCGACGCTGGAATCGCGCGAGCGATTGAGTGTGTTGTCGAGCGATGCCTGATCTTTAATCTGGACCTTGACGGTGACGACGTCTCCGATCTTGAAAGCGCGCGCGTCCCGGAAGAGATCGGCGCCCGAATCTGTCCAAGTCGAGTTGCCTGCGTGATAAGCAGCTTTGGTGACCGGGAGCTGCACGTGCGGCAGGCGTTCGGGCAGTAAGCCGCTTCCGACGGGCGTCATCGTGGGTTCGCGGCCCACTTCTTTCAGCTGATCCAGCGCACATGCCGGCAGCAGCAGCGCCATACACGCTGTAGCGAGCGGAATAAGCCTTGGCCTATTGATGCTGCGCATTGGCCATCGACTCCAGCTTCGTCGCCATCTCTGCGGCACCCGCAATAATTGCCGTCAGGCGCGCAGCTTTCTTGGCATCCATCTCCGCCAACATGAGGCTGCTGACTTTCGGAGGAAGCTTGGATGTGATGGCAGCCGCGGTAAGCTCATCCATCGAAGCGAGCTGACTTGCCGCCGCGTCCGGCTTCATCTTGCTATAGATCTCTATGAGAGAGTCGGTCGCATGCGCCGTGAAGTCGGTTCGCTTTTTTACCCAGCTTTTCAGCTCGGCAGTTTTTGCGTCGAGCAGTGCCACGCGTTCGGCAAGCTCTTTGCGCGCCTTCTCCAAATTACTTGTTTGCTGCGCGATTTGCGCAGCCGCTGCCGCATCGATAACGCTCGAGCAGTATTGCTCGGCGGCACTCATCTGCTGCGGCGGCGTAGTCGGCGGCAAGGGCAGAGAATCTGCAGCCTGCCTTTCCTTATCGGCTTTGGCGTTGTCTGCAGCGAAAGCCGGAACAGCCAGCACAACTGCGACGCCGATGACGCCCGCAAAGCAGGTAAACCGCGAAAATCGCGCTGTCCGGGCTAGGCTCTGCGCGGACAAGGCCGTCATTGGACCACCAATTCGGCCTGCAGCGCACCAGCCGACTTCATCGCCTGCAGAATGGCTATGATGCCGATCGGCTTCAGCCCCATTCGGTTGAGTGCCGAAACAAGCTCGCGGAGGCTTGCGCCGTGTACTGTACTGACTTTGCCGCCCGCCTCGTTGACATCCACTTCCGTATCGGGAACCGTGACCGTTTCACCGTTGGAGAACGGAAGCGGCTGCGAAACCTTGGGCTGCTCCTTGACGCGCACGGTGATGTTGCCATGCGCGACCGCCACAGTCGAAACTTGCACTTCGCTTCCGATGACGATGGTTCCCGTTCGTTCATCGATAACGACGCGAGCCGTCTGATCTGGATCAACCATGATCTCGCCGATCTCCGCGAAGAGACGCGCCGTCGAAAGACCGCGCGGGCGGCGGAGGGCAATGCTCTGGAAATCATCGGCACTTGCGATTTTCATTCCGAATCGCTGTGCCGCGTAGGCGTTGATCGCATCCTGGATGCGGACCGCCGTTGCAAAGTCCGGATTTCGCAGTTCGAGCACGAGGGGCATACCGTCGATCGGCATTGCCGGTGCGTTCTGCTCGACGATGGCGCCGTTCGGTATGCGGCCACGAGTCGGAATACCTGACGTGATGCTTTCGGCGGCGCCTTTCGCAAGATATCCGGAAATGGTGACTTGGCCCTGCGCAGCCGCGTAGATGACCTGGTCGGCTCCCGATAGGGACGTCAGGACCAGCGAACCGCCGGCAAGCGATTTTGCGTCGCCCATCGATGATACAGTGACGTCGAAGCGCGTGCCTTTGGTTGCGAACGGGGGCAGCTCGGCCGTCACCATGACAGCGGCGACGTTGCGCGTGCGCGGCTCATATTGCGAGCCACGGATATTGACGCCCATACGATCGAGCATCGCCTGTACGGACTGCCACGTAAACGGCGAGTTGCGGAGTGTATCACCCGTTCCGTTCAATCCGACGACGAGTCCGTAGCCGACGAGCTGATTGGCTCGGATCCCTTTAACGTCCGTGATGTCCTTGATGCGCGTCGCAGCGCCAGCAGAGCCGGCACTGAGAATCAGAAACAGCAAGGCGACGTAAACCTTCATCTCTCATCGACCGCCAGTGTCTGGTCCGGCTCAACGCGCGCCTTGAAAAGGACGCCGCTCGTCGGATTACGGACGGAGATCGTCTCGCCGATGGCGCCGGCCTGCTGCGGTATGCCGACGCCGACAATCGATAGCGTTTCCGAGTTGTAAACGACCTTGTAGGGACGGCCCTGCAGCACGACGTCCTTCTCGCGGAGCGCCGAGCGCGGGATGTACTCGCCACGCATCAACGTTCTGCGGGCCACTTTTCCGATGAGGTCTTTCGGATTTTCGCCGAAGATTGCCGAGCTTTCGGAGTTCAGCTCGACTTTGCGTTCGACGAGTGCTTCGGCCGTGATCATGTCGCCGGGATAAATGACATTGCGCGGTACGAAGACCATGCGCGTGGCATTGTCGGCATATGCGACACCACACATACCGAGAACAAGAATGACAGCGCTAAGCCCGAGACTCTTCATCATGGCATGTTCTTTGTGATGGTGCTGAACATGTCGTCGGCGGCGGTGATGACCTTCGAATTCATCTCATAGGCGCGCTGCGCCGCGATTAGCTCGGTGATTTCCTTCACCGGATCGACGTTCGAGCTTTCGAGATACCCTTGATGGATCGACCCAAAAGCAGGGTCGCCAGGGTTGCCTATGTTGGCTTGACCTGACGCCTCAGTTTCGCGGAATAGGTTGCCGCCGAGTGCATCAAGTCCCGTCTCATTCGCAAAATTTGCGATGGTCAACTGACCCAGAAGCTGCTGCTGACCCGTTGCGCCGATGACCGCATAAACCTGTCCGGCGGGGTTGACCTGAATGTCGGTGGCAGTCGGCGGGATAATAATGTTGGGAATGACGAGATTGCCGTCCAATGTGACGAGCTGACCATTCGCATCCTTATTGAAAGCGCCGTCGCGGGTATAAAGAATCTCGTTGTTTTCGCCTTGGACTTGAAAATAGCCGTTACCGTCGAGCGCTAGGTCGAGCTTGTTGCTGGTTGGAGTCAAGGCGCCTTGCATGGAGAGGTGGCGAATGGCGACGGTGCGAACGCCGAGGCCAATCTGGTTGCCTTCCGGAACCATCGTCTCATCGTCGCGTGCCAGTGTGCCCGCGGCGCGATCTGTTTGATAGAGAAGATCGGTGAATTCGGCGCGAGCGCGCTTGAACCCCGTCGTATTGATGTTGGCGACGTTATTGGCGATGACCTCGACGTTGGTCTGCTGTGCCGACATGCCCGTCGCGGCAATTGAAAGCGCTCTCATCGATTACGACCTCAAATCTGCATTCGGCTGATTTCCTGGTAAGCGCTCACGACCTTGTCGCGCACGGCTACCACCGTCTGAAGTGTCTGATCGGCCAGCATGACGGCCTGCACCACCTGCTGAAGGGACGCCTGCCCTTTCATTCCGGCGGTCGCCGTCGTTTCTCCCGTCTTGATCGTCGAGATCGCGTCGGCCGCCATCGATGCGAGCGTCTCTCCGAAGTCGGCCTGTGGCGCCGCACCGGCCGGCGTCGGAGGGGAAATCGCCGGCGCCGCGACACCGGTAGAGCCGCCGATGCGACTGATTTCAGGCGAGAGCATCGCAATCGATAAGCTCATGACGTCCTCATCAAATCGATGGTCGTTGAGGCGAGTTCGCGGACTTGTTTGATGACTTGCGTATTCGCGGTGTAGGAGCGCGATGCTTCACGCATGTCGGCGAGTTCAACCAGCATATTGACGTTCGGCATCTTGACCATGCCGTTACTGTCCGCTGCCGCGCTGCCCGGCATGTACTGGGATTCGAATGGCGTTTTATCGCGAGAGATCTGATCGACCTGCACCACGTCTACGTCAGCATTCTCGTCCATAACGCTCTCGAAGCTGATCGTCTTGCGCTGGTAGGGATCAGCGCCGGGCGTCTTGCCGGTCGTCGAAGCGTTCGCAATATTTTCCGAGACGACCCGCATCCGAGCCGACTGGGCAAAGAGGCCGGAGGCTGCAGATTTCAGGGATGCAAGGAGGGGATCGCTCATCTCTAGCCCTTCGTCGCCGTTAGAAGCATGTTGTTGAATGTCTTCAGGATCTGCGCGTTCATGCTGTAGCTGCGCATCACGTCATACGAGTTGATGAATTCCTGCTCGAGGCTGACGTCGTTTCCGGAGACCAAGACCTCAGCCTGATAAGGATCGTTTTCGCGCGCCTCGACGACTCCATTGCCCGATGGAGAAAGATGATCGGGATTCGTCACCGCCATCGGGACGGATTTGCGCATCGCATCTTCGAAGCTTTCGACGTCCTTCGCCTTGTATCCAGGCGTATTCGCGTTTGCGACGTTCTGGGAAATCACCGACTGGCGCTGCGCAAGCCACTCGTTTTGGCGAAATGCCAGGTCAAAGAGTTGCAGGGGTCGCATAAACGGATCCTCGATATGGCCTTACCCTGTTTGCATGCGCTCGCTTGCGTCGGCCTGAACAAGCGGCTGGCGGACGCTTTTGTCGGGTGCAAATGAAGTTGTTACGTCGCCGCTCTAGTTAAGGCGGGCTTCGCCCAGGGCGTTATGCAAGCGTGTCGTGTTCTGCTCGGGTCCGAGTGATTCACCTTCGAACGAGATGTATGTAATCTCGACTCCGGCCTCTTCCGCTTCCAGCAGAAGCCGGAAATAGACGTGGATGGCCCGGTGATGGAATTCCATGTCGAACGACACGCGCGGCTCCGTTCCCCAGTCGAGATAGACGTCTCCCGAATGACCGAACTTCAGCGTTTCGGGCTTGAAGGAGAGTTCGATCGACGCCTGGACAAGCGCGCTGACGCTGCCGATCTGTCCCGATTTCAAATAGGTAACGATATCCGGAAGATCGATCAGGCGCAGGTCGGCCGCGACGCCCCGGACGCTCTCGCCCAGAATCTTCTCGCGCTCAAACGAGTGGTCGAGCCGAACCTTCTGTATCATCGCCGAACGTCCCTTCAGGCGCGGGCAGGTGTTGCACCTCTCCGCCGCGCCTGCAGACGGATCAGGATTTCCGCGATAGCTCGATAGAACTCAGCGGGGATCATTTGATCCACCTCTACTTTTGCATGTAGGGACCTTGCGAGAGCCTTGTCTTCGATGACCGGAATGCCATTTTCTTCGGCGATCTTGCGAATCTTCAGTGCAATGATGTCTTGCCCCTTGGCCACGACGCGCGGGGCACCACCTTCGGAGCGCACATAGCGCAACGCGACAGCGAAGTGAGTCGGGTTAGCGATCACGATCGTCGCCCGCGGCACGCCTTTCAACATGCGTTGGCGTGAACGGGCCCGGGCGATCGAGCGGCGCCGCGCCTTCATGTGCGGGTCGCCCTCCATCTGCTTCTGCTCGTCCTTGATTTCCTGCCGGGCCATGCGCAGCGAGCGCCGCCAAAGCACGTGCGCGACGGGCAAGTCAAAGATCAGAAGCGTGAAGGACAACAGCGCCAACGCCGCCAGCAGCGCGACCACGCTCTTCTGGGACAGCGCCAGAATCGCGGAGGGGTCATTCCAGATCGAGTTCGTGAAGTCGTGCCACATGTACATCAGGATCGCGATGCTCGTTACGACGACGATGATCAACCGGAGCGACAACTTCAAGAATTCGACGAGGCCCGACAGGCTGAAGATGCGCTTCAGGCCTTTGCTCGGGGAGAGACGTGATATGTCGGGCATAACGCGTTTGGCTATGGGAATGGGTGGATTCTGCACGACTGAGGCGATAATCCCGGCGGCGCCAAACGCCAGGATGATGGGCGCCGTTACACCCGCAGCCGCTTTGCCAACGACATCGAACAGTAGCATCACGTCGCCGGCGTTTTGGAGATGAATCGATCCGGCGTTTGCGAGCAGCCCCACGAGCAGGCCGCCGAGGTGGCTTGCAAAGGCCTGCCCCAATACGGCGATGACCAGCAGCGCTGCCATCAGATACGCGAAGTTTGGAACTTCGCGGGATGCGGGGACATTGCCGTCGCCACGTGCATCCGCAAGCCGTTTGTCGGTTGCTTCCTCTGTCCGGCTTTGCTGATCTTGTTCGGACACGGGAAGATCCTGCCACTATCGGATTAAGCGGCTTCCTGAGAGGAGGGAACCTCGATCGTACCTTCCGCGGAGAGGCGCAAAACCGAATCGACGATCGCGCGCCGCGCTTCGGCGATATCGCGGGCCGCCACGTTGGCTGGACTCTGCAGTTCTGCTTCGGCCATGCGGCGGGCGCGCGGCGATAACGCGGCCAAGACCCTGCCCTGCAGCGCTGCATCCGCACCCTGCAAGGCAATGACGGTACGCTCGACCGGAATGCCATCCATCAGCACGGTCATCGCCCGAGCCGAAAGTCTGATCAGGTCTTCGAACTTGAACAGCATCTTGCGTATGGCTTCGGCGTCTTTCGGCTTTATGGACGCGAGGTACTGCAGCACGGCAGCCGATTCGTCCTTTTCCATGTTGTTCAGAATGCCGGCCATCGTGACGTGCTTGTCTGACGAGCGGCGATCGTTATCGAACAGCTCTTCGTGCAGCGATGTTTCAAGTGCCTCGATGACCTGTGGCGTCACCTGACCGAGGCCCAGAATCCGGTTCATCAGATCGTTGCGCTCGGTGGGCGAAAAGTTCCTCAGGATGCTCGAAGCGCGCTCACTGCCCAGGCGATCGAGATAATACGCGGCGACTTGTGGAGATTGAGCGCGCATATAGGCGTGCAAGACGTCGTCTGGGAGCGCTGAAAAGCGCGCCCAGATATCCAGATGCGTCACGAAAGATTCGGCATCCAACGACGATTTATTTTCCGTGATGACGTCGGTTACGAGCCGCTTCACGTCTTCCGGACGCCCAACGAACGGTGTGCCGAGCCCGAGCTGGCTTTCAAATTCTTCGACGATCTGTTCAAGTTCGGACGCCGAGATCGTCGGCATGACCTCCGTCGAGCGAACGATGATGTTCAGCTCTTCGGGGTTGAATTTCTTCAGGAGCCCGCTTGCCCGTTCCTTGCCGAGCGCAAGTAGGAGTACGCCGACTTTCTCGGCCCCTGTCAGGGGACGAGAGGATTCACGAAAATCGGAGTCGGCGTCTCGCTCTATCATCGGGCCGTCACTTGCCGGACGGAGCAAGCTTGCCGACTTGCGTCAGCACGACACCGAAGCGCGACGATGCTTCGTTGAGGACGACGACCTCGCCACGGGCGATCAGATGGCCGTTCACGAGAATGTCGACCGGATCGCCGACCATCTTGTCGAGCTTGACCACGGAGCCCTTCGCAAGCTTCGCCAGGGTGGCGACGGGCATTTTCGCAGAGCCGAGCACGACCTTCATCATCACGGGCAAGCCCGCGATCATGGCGCTGTTATCAGCCTCGCCGTGCGGCTCGCTCATGCCTGCGGCTTCGGAGGCGCTTGGCATGATGCCTGAAAATTCTTCGGCTTTGTCGGCCTCGGGAAATCCCGTCGAGGCCAAGCCAGGGAAGGACTGGTCGAAATCCTGCGCGCTGGCCTCACCCCCTGTATCGTCCGTTTCGCTCGCGGTCATTTCCCGATGCCTTCGTCTTTTTGAAGTCCGATTCGCAATAATTGCGGCCGAAACATGCCGCAGCCTTGTGGGATGCAGTCCCTACAGCCCGAAAAATTCATCGACCGCCTCTTTGTTCTGATCGAAGTCGTCCTCGATCCGTAGAGTCAGCGCCCCATCGCGCTTTCCAAGCTCGCACCAGAAAAGAGGCATATCCCCAGCATCAAGGCGGACGCGCGCCAGCGATGTGCTCGTAAGCTCGACGACGGCGCCAACGGCGAAGCGCTGAACTTCTCCGAGCGCAATCGGACGCTCCTCCAGCACACCGTTGAGGTCGATGAAGGCTCGGGCAATCTCTTCCGAGAGTTGCTTCGACCACGTAGAATCGTCATGGAGCCGAGACGAGGCAGAGGGGCCAGCGGTCGGCTCTCCCGTCGGCGACGCCGCAAGCAGATCACGGATCGGTTCGATCGCGACCTGAGGAATGACAATGGTCAGGACGCCCGAGTGCCCAGAGTACTCGACCAACAACCGCGCCGTGATGACGGGCGATGATGTGCTCAACTGCGGCTCGAGCTCGATCTTGTCGACCACGTCGCCGACATCGAGCTGTATATCGACGAGGAGCGAAAATGCGTGCGTCAGCGACCGGGCGACGCGCCGGAAGAGCACGCGAAGGATGTTGGCGTCGGTCTTGGTCAGTTTGCGCTCGGCAAGGCCGCCGACAGGAAAGCCCTCGCAGCCCAGCGCCGATTCGACGAAAAATGCGGTAAGCGCAGGATCGGAGATGAAATAAAGCCAGCTGCGCCATCGTTCGGCCCTGACAACGCCGGCGAAGGTGTTCGGCGGGAGATTGCAACTCTCGCCGAGGGTCGAGGCAGATAGATCGAGCAGGCGCACTTTCACGGGCAACGGCGAAACGCTGCCGAGTTCTTCGACCATCACCCGGGGCAACTGACCAAATATGACCTGCAATCCCGGAAGCCGGTCCGGCCGGTTCTGCCCGGCCGACAGAGCACGCTCCAGAGATTTGTGTGCAGCCAGCAGCTCGGCGGAAGCGTCAGCAGTCACGACACAACCCGCCCCGACGATTGATTGCCATCACGCCGTGCAACGGGACCGATGTCTTCGTACTGCGCCGGGCGTCACAAGACATCATCAGGCTGCCTTTTTGCTTTCGCCCGCCCGGGCGCCGCCGCTGATCGTCGCTGCTTCGACCTCGTTGATCGTTGGCCGCTCGTAAGCAGAGATGGCCTTGCGGCCGTGCTCGATCGCGACTTGCGGCATGGCGCCGTTCATGAACGCCAACAGCGACTGCTTGACGATAACGTAGGACCTCAACCGCTTGTCGCGCACGATCTTGACCTTCGTGGCGAGCGGGCCGACGACGGCATAAGAGAAGAAGATACCGGCGAACGTGCCGACAAGCGCCGATGCGATCAGGTGGCCGAGAATCTCCGGCGATTGATCAATCGCGCCCATGGCCTTCACCACGCCGAGCACGGCAGCGACGATACCCAGAGCCGGAAGACCGTCACCGACGGCGACCAGCGCATGGTAGGCCTTGAGCTTGTCGTGGCGGGCCGTCTCGATCTCCTCGTCCATCAGCGATTCGATCTCATGGGTTCGGGCGTTCCCCATGATGATCAGGCGGAAATAATCGCAAATGAACGTCCGCAGCTCTTCGTTGGCTGTGACGGTCGGCGAGCGCTTGAAGACCTCCGACTCTTCCGGTGCGTCGATGATCATCTCCATCTCGGCCCGGGACTTGTCCCGCAACTCGCGCATCATGAAAAAGAGGAGCGACAGCAATTCGATGTGCTCTTCCATCGTCGGCACGTCGTTGCGGAATGCCTGAACGGCTGCCTTGCCGGCATCCTTGATTGTTTTCATGGGGTTAGCGACGATGAATGTACCGAACGCCGCGCCGCAGATGATGACGTATTCCCAGGGCTGCCAGATCACCAGGACGTGCCCGCCCATGGCTACGAAGCCACCCAGCATACAAGCCAGCGTGATGATAAGACCGACGATGATTGTCACGCGGGCACCCTCAAGAGGTTCAATCGGAGATCCAATAAGGGGCGCTTCGGCTTGCGCGGGACTTACCCGGCCGTGTCGGCCGCCCGTTAGGCGCTCCCGGCGTCAGTCCCCCACAAGTTCGCGCCGCTAAATTCCGGTTTCCAAGACTGGATAAGCGCTTTCCGGATTCCGGGAGCGCCCGCGGGACCATTCAGCCATGCAAACGAACATCTACGTCGGGCTTTCCGCACAGCTCGCACTGCAGCGGCGGCTCGATACGGTCGCAAACAACGTGGCGAACGCTTCGACGGCGGGCTTTCGTGCCGAGGTCATGTCGTTTGAGGAAGTCATCGCGAAGTCCGGCCAGACCGCGGTCAGCTACGTTTCGAAGGGCCGAAGCCATCTTTCGACCGAGGGCGGCGAGCTGACCCAGACCGACAACCCGTTGGATATTGCAGTCAAAGGCGATGCCTGGCTCGGGATCCAGACGCCGACCGGCACGGCCTACACGCGCGATGGCCGCATGCAAATGCGCGCCGACGGCGTTTTGGTGAACCTTTCCGGCGATCCCTTCCTCGATGCGGGCGGAACACCAATCCAGCTCGATCCCCAAGGCGGACCTATAACGATCAACAAAGCCGGTACGATCGAGCAGGACGGCAACAACATCGGCGCCTTCGGTCTTTATGTCATGCCAGAGGGGGCGAACCTCACGCGTGGGGCGGATGCTTCCGTCATTTCCGACCAGGCCCCTGTCCCCGAGATCGATTTTCTCCGAACCGGCGTCGTCCAGGGCTTTGTCGAAAAGTCGAACGTCAATCCCATCCTTGAAATGACGCATCTGACGACGCTTCAGAGAAGCTTCGACGCCGTCAGCAACGTGCTGAGAGAAACCGAATCGTCACTTCAGGATTCTTTGAAGACGCTCGCGGGCTCATGATGCATCGCAGGGCCAGCCCGTGACAGAGACGGCGTGCGCAACATCATTCGACCGGCTCGATGCGATGATGGCGTATGCCGCGGCGCGGCGTCCCGCACACCGCGTATCCGGCAGGGTCGCGCGCATCAGCCCCACCTATATCGTCGTCACGGGACTCTCGAAATTCGTTTCCATCGGCGATGCCGTATCGATTTCCGGCATCGGAGGCTCGGTGCTGGCCGAGGTTGCGAGCATCGAAGCGCACGCGATCAACGTCACCCCTTTCATTGCCGACCACAGGATCGAGCTTGGCGCGCTTGTCACCGCGCTCTCGGGCCAACTAACACTATCGCCGCATGAGTCCTGGCTAGGGCGGACGCTCAACGCGCTCGGCCACCCTATCGACGACCGCGGACCGCTGATTGCCGGCAATCTCGCCGTTCCTATTCAGGGCAGTCCACCGGCCGCGCTGCGGCGCAGCCGTCTCGGCAATCCATTGACGACGGGGGTCAAGGCGATCGACCTGTTCACGCCGATTTGCGCCGGTCAGCGCATCGGTATCTTCGCCGGTTCCGGTGTCGGCAAATCGACGTTGCTCGCCATGTTGAGCCGCGCACCGTCAAGCGACGTGACGGTTCTGGCGCTTGTCGGTGAACGAAGCCGCGAGGTTCGTGATTTTCTCGACGATACGCTCAGCGCCTCGCGCGACCGTGTCGTCTCTGTCGTCGCGACATCCGACGAAAGCCCGATGATGCGCCGGCTGGCACCGAGCGCCGCGATGTGCATTGCGGAGTACTACCGCGACCAGGGCAAGAACGTCTTGCTGATCATCGACTCGCTGACGCGCTATGCGCACGCCATGCGCGAGCTGGCGCTAGCCTCTGACGAGCCGCCCGTCGCGCGCGGCTATCCGCCAAGCGTCTTCAGCGCTCTGCCACGGCTTCTGGAACGCGCGGGAACGGGTGAAGAGGGCGCGGGTACGATCACGGCAGTTCTTTCGGTGCTCGTCGACGGCGACGACCATAACGATCCGATTGCGGATGCCGCACGTGGCATTCTCGACGGTCACATCGTGCTCGATCGCAGCATTGCAAGCCAGGGGCGCTTGCCGGCCGTCGACCCGCTGGCATCCCTTTCGCGTCTTGCGCCGAAAATTCGAACGAAAAATCAAGCGCAGTATACGACGCTATTGATCGAGGGCATTTCGCGGTTCGAAGATACACGCGATCTCCGTGCCATCGGCGGATACAGACCCGGCAGCGACGCGGCACTTGATCGGGCTCTCGATATCGTTCCGCGCCTTTACGAAGCCTTGAAGCAGGATCTCAACGAACCTCCGGTCGAGGATGTTTTCGCGTTTCTCTCTCAAACATTGCCGAGCCCACCGCGTTCGAATTCTCCCTCGTCCCGTTAAAGACGACAGTAATTAGAGGAGCATTCGGCACGACGTACGGGCCGCACCTTGAGGTGGAACACCCGTGGCGAACAATGCCGAAGCTGTCGGCCAACTGCTGGCAAATAGCGCTCTGATGAAGGGCGAACGCGAGCTTCTTCGCAAACAGGAGGAGCCCGGGGATGCTGCGAAGTCGATCGCCCAACCAAAAGCAGAGCCG
>DASZVX010000158.1:0-38374 GCA_035547255.1 Hyphomicrobium sp. | reverse complement strand
AGACGACGCGCGATATGGTTGCGCGGGGGGATTGGACCGACCCGCGCTTCGGCACGGTCGTGCATCAATATCGGCCGATCGGAACATTCTGGGCACAAGGGGTCAGCCGATGGCTCGCGGGCGAGGCGCATGCGCGCGACATCCGCATCTATCGTCTCCCGTCTTTGATTTTCGTGACGCTGGCGGTGCTGGCGCTGTTCTGGCTCGGAAGTGCCATCATCGGAACGGAGGCGGCGTTGATCGCCGCTGCATTGTTTGCGGTGGCGCCTCTGACGGTGCTCGTATCGCAACTTGCGATCGCGGAGGGATTGTCTCTGTTCCCCGCCACGGTCGCGATGCTGACGCTGACCTGGTTTTATACGACGGCCGGGCCATTGACGCCCGCGGACGCGCTCGTCCGATATCCTCGGCGATTCTCAAAACGTGGCGAGACGGTGCTGGCGCTGCTTTTCTGGGCGGCCGTCGGCGTGGGGATGCTGATTAACGCACTGCTCGTGCCCATTCTCGCATTCGCGACGCTGATTGCACTCTATGCGTTCGATCGTAATTTCTCGTGGTTGAAGCGTCTGCGGCCGCTTATTGGAATTCCAGTGGCGCTTGCGATCGCTGCTCCGTGGCTGATCGTGCGCGCGCACCAGGACGGCACGCCGTTCGCGGGAATGAACTGGCGCGAATTCCTGGCGGCGCTCGGCGGCGCGCAGGACATGAAGCTCCGTGCCTTTCCGGGGACGTTCGTTCTGGCCCTGCTGCTCGGCTTCCTTCCGGGAACGGCGCTGCTCGGCACGGCGTTCAAACGCTTCTGGCACGGGCGAGACCAGCGACTGCCGCGCTTTCTGCTCGCCTGGGTGATCGGATATCTCGTCTATCTTGAAGCGTTGTCGTCGAAGCCCGGCACCTACATGGTGCAGACGATGTTTCCGGCATTGGCGCTTGCGGTCGCCTCGGTCGTCGTCAGCGAGAATGGCGCCGGCAAGCGGCCGGAGTGGGGCGTTCTCATGTGGCCAACGGCGCTCGCGGCGATCCCGATCGCGGTGTTCGCGGCGGTCTACGGTTTTGCCCACCAGCTGCCCGGTATCGTGCCCACCGTGCTGATCGCGATCATCGCATCGTTGTTCATCTGGAGTGGGCGCCTCGTGCACGAGGGATTGCTGCGCGGCTGGGCAACCATAGGCGTCACGGCGTTGGCGCTGTTCGCGATCACGCTGCTCGGTTTCGCACTGCCGTCGATCGACAAGATCTGGCCGTCGGCGCAGGTCAAGCGCGCCATTGCGGGCTGCCCGGCGAGCGCGATCGATCTTGTCGGCTTTCGCGAGCCGTCGAGCCGTTTCCTCCTTGGGGTTTCGCCGGACCGGCAGGCTCCGGAAACCATCGCAAACGAGGCCGCGGGCAAGGGTGCGGATCTGCTGATCGTCGAAGATCGTTGGGTCAATCGCATGAATTTGGCGCTGACGACCAGTTCGCGGCCGCCGTTGCCGGCACCGAGCGGCTGCGTTTCGGCCTACAACGTCATGCGCGGGTGCCTTGTGCATTTCCGCATCTACGATATGGACGCGGGTCAACCCTGCAAAATCCCGGCGAAGTTTGCGTGCCGGCCCAATGAGGAGCCTGCAGGCCCTCAAAAATCCGGAAACTGTGACTGAAGGCGTGGCTGAAGGGTGACCTTCGGGATGCTATATACCGCCAAAGCCATTCGAAGGATCATTCGATGTTCAATCCCGAACACCCGCCCGAGATCATCGCGCAGCGCTGGCTCAATTCCGACAAGAAGCGCACTCTGAAAGCCGAGAAAGGCAAGGTCGTCGTGATTGCGATCTGGCAACTTCAATGCCCAGGTTCGCAGAAATTCGGATTGCCGCAGGCGATGCGGCTCAGGCGCGCGTTCGAGGAGGACGAGGTCACCGTCTTCGCGCTGCATATGCCGTTCGAGAAATTCGCGGAGCAGACGCCGGAGATGGTCGAAGCCTATCTCAAGGAAAACGAGATCACGATTCCCGTAGCGCTCGACAAGCCGAACGGCGAGGAGCTGCCCGAAACGATGAAGGCCTACGAGCTGCAGGGTACACCGGCGCTGCTGATCTTCGATCGTCAGGGACGGTTGCGGCGTCA
Organism: Hyphomicrobium sp.; assembly: GCA_035547255.1. Taxonomy (GTDB): domain Bacteria; phylum Pseudomonadota; class Alphaproteobacteria; order Rhizobiales; family Hyphomicrobiaceae; genus Hyphomicrobium_B. Next base: position 36,268 of record DASZVX010000158.1, on the reverse strand, counting down.
TTATCTCGGCGCAGTTGACGATATGCGCCTTGGTGCCGAGGTCATGGGCCTGCTGATCGAGGACAAGGACAGTCCGCGCGAGATGGCGATTGCGATCGAGCGTAAGCTTGGCGCGGCGCTCGTCGATCCGGAAGCGCACCACCATCACGAGCATGGCGACTCCTGCGGCTGCGGACACGATCACAGCCACGATCACAGTCATGACCACGACCATCACCACCATGAACACGGCGAGTCGTGCGGTTGCGGGCATGACCACGATCATGGCGCTGCGCACGGCGCGCCGGGCCATGTTCATGGGCCGGGCTGTAAGCACTGATGGCGGACAAAGCGCCGAAAGACGGCGCGAAATCCAAGAAGGATGAGCCCGCACCCCCGGCGCAAGATCCACCGCCGGGGTCTGGGCTCAGCCGGAAGGAACGACAGCAGGTCCGCGAGGGCGTACGGCATCGTCCCGCGGTCGTTTACGAGATTATCCGCGTCCAAGGCGAAATTGAGCTTAGGCGCCCATTGTCGGCGTTGTGGTGGTCGGGCGTCGCTGCCGGTATTTCCATCGGCTTTTCGTTTCTGACGGAAGCGGCGCTGTCGGCCTATCTTCCGGCATCCGAATGGTCACCGATTATCGCCAAACTCGGCTACGCGGTCGGGTTCCTCATCGTCATTCTCGGACACCAGCAGCTTTTCACCGAAAACGTCCTGACGGCCGTGCTGCCGGTCATGGCACGCAAACAGGTGCATTGGCTTCTCAAGATGCTGCGGCTCTGGGGGATCGTGCTCGCCGCGAACATCGCCGGGTGCATCATATTCGCGCTGGCGCTCGCCTATCTGCCGGTTGCTTCATCGAACGTTGCGCCTGCGCTTGCTGAAATCGTCAACAGGGTGATGCAGAACACGCCGTGGGAGATGTTCGCCAAGGGCATCGGCGCGGGCTGGCTGATCGCGGCACTCGTCTGGATTCTTTCATCGACCGAGCACGTCGAGTTCGTAGTCATCTCGCTGCTGACCTATCTGATCGCGCTGTTCGGCTTCACGCACATCGTGGCGGGCAGCGTCGAGGCGCTTTACGGCGTGGCAACCGGGATCATCGGGCTCGAGACGGCCGTGTTCCGCTTTTTCCTGCCGACGCTGGCAGGGAACGTCTTCGGCGGGACGGTCCTGTTTTCGGTGCTGAGCTACGCGCAGGTGCGCGAGGAAATTTACGCCGAACCGTCGGAAAGCTGACCTGCGCGGCTTACTAACGCCACCCGAATCGCGCTTTCCTCCGCCCTACAAGTCGAAGGGGAAGCGAGGCGGCCGATGGTCGAGCGGGTAAAGTCTTTGGTTGGCGCTGGCGGCCGGCTCGCGGAACGCGAGTCGCCAGCGCCAGACAAAAAAGTCATCGCGCTCGTTTATGACTTCGACGGCACGCTGTCGCCGAAGCCGATGCAGGAATATGCGTTCCTGCCGAAGCTCGGCATTGATCCGAAAGCGTTCTGGGACGAGTGCTCACGCGTTTCGAAGGCCGAGCGTGCCGATGCGCTCATCACCTACATGCACCTGCTCTACAAGAAAGCGAAGGAGAAGGGTGTTCGGATCGACCGCGCCGATCTCGTCGCGCAGGGCAAGCAGGTGGAACTTTATCCGGGCGTCACGACCTGGTTCGACGCGATGCACGCCTACGTGAGGAAGCGTGCGGGCGAGAGTGGCATCACGGTCAAGCATTACCTGATCTCGTCGGGGCTGACCGAGATCATCGAGGGAACGAAGATCTATCCGCACTTCGCCAACGTGTTCGCGAGCGAATACTGGTTCGACGCCTACGACCTGCCGTTTCCGAAGCGCGTCATCTCCGACACCGGCAAGACGCAGTTCCTGTTCCGGATCAACAAGGGGCTCGAGGATCTGAACCAGAGTATCAACGCGCACATGCCCGAGGCGCTAAGGCCGATCCCGTTTTCGAATTTCATCTATTTCGGCGACGGCGATACGGATGTGCCGTCGATGGCGCTTTTGAAAAAGAACGGCGGGCAGGCGATTGCGGTGCACGGGCCGGACGAGAGCGACGCGAAATGCGTCGAGCTTTTCAAGGCAGGCCGCTGCGATTTCTACGCCGCCGCCGATTACCGCAAAGGCTCGGATCTCTGGAAGCGGACGTGCCTGCTGCTCGATCGGATTATTGCGGATGTGAGGGTGAGGGAGGAAGTAAGGGGGTTGGGTTAGTTTCGAATCCCCAGGCTTTCGGACACACCTTCATTGATGGATGTTATTTCGGGCTTGGCTAACTTTTTTTGCAACTCTTTGATGGCCGTGCTGACCAGCTGTACGAATGTTTCATGCTCGGATAATGAAACGCTTCGCAACGCTAAATAGCGCTTGTATTGACTATGTAGAGCTGTGATCAGCTCGGCTGTTTCTAAGGCAATGGGATACCGCCGCCGCTTGTCGGTTAGCATGTACGTCATTTTTCCGATGCGATTGAGCTGGGGTTGAATCCCCGCTTCTTCCAAGCGCAATCGGAAGGAATCGAGAAATTTTCCCCATTCTTGCTTCATGCTTTCGAATAGCTGTTCTGGAGTTTGAGGAGGAACGTTGAAATTTGTAGATCGCTTAAAATAGGTTCCGGGCGGCAGTTCGCCTTGCTGCTGTTCCCATCGAGCCTGAATAATTTGTGAGGCATTCGTCTCCGAGTTCTTCTCTTGGACCTCCTCGAGAAATTCTCGAAGTGTATCCAGGTATTTTCGGACATCTTCGGCTGCGAGCCTCATTGCGACGCAAGCCGCAGTTGCTTCGCCGAATGACCTAGTCATTTCTCGCTGTGTTTCGCCGAGGTGGTATAGTTGGGAAAGAACTTCCAGTTTGTTCAGCCGCTGTATTGCGGGGCCATATCGCCAAAGCTGAATGCTAAAAGTGAGCGCGGCTAATAGTAGGCCGCTAATGCCAAGAGCTTGAATTATCGGATTGGAAATGAGCTCGGCGACAAGTTCCCTTAGCTGCCCAGTGTCCATGACGCCACTCCCCCCGATACGCTAAAACTGGAAATGCTAATCACGGTATTGGATGACAGGCTAATCACAAAATCAAAAATCGACGATAAGCGCCTTACAGAAGCAACTTGGTATCCCGTCATCCTCAGCCGAGTGAGCGAAGCGAACGAAGGCTGGGGGTCCAGCGCAAAACTCGTCGTAGACGCGATATTGAGCCTTCGGCACTTCTAATGCTGGATCCCCGAACGTTCTCGCTGCGCTCGTCCGTTCGAGGATGACGGTCGTGGATCGGCAGTGTGAAGTCGATCAACGTCCCTCGATCTTGATGCCCGGCAGGTCGACTTTCACTTTGGTTTGGTTGGCGTCGTAGAGGAGGTAGCTCAGCACGCCGACAGCGACCAAGAGCACGCCGATGATGAGTGATTTCGTATCCATCGTCTTAGGTCTCCAAGTCGCAATCCGAATCTAGGTCCAGCAATCAATCGCCACGCGGACAATCGCGAGTCAAGCGGGGTCAGCCGTGCTGCCTCGCGTAGGCCCTGCCGTCAAAGACCGAGCATGCGCCGGAGGAATCCGCGTTCGGCATAGTCGGCGGCCTCGCCGGTCTGGTCGACGCCGATGAGCAGCGCCGCGACGACCGTGTCGCCGTCCTGGTTCACCGCGAGAACGGTGCCGCCGCCGTCGCGCTCGCCATCGCGAAAAATGGGGTCCTCGTCGTTGGTCGTGTCGGAGATGGATCGTAATTTATAGGGCTCATATGTCGTGTAGATGCGGGCGCTGAATTCATCCGGAAAATAGATTTGGGCCGTCGCGACCCGCGTTTCGCCGATGAAGACTTTGGCGTGAATATGCGGCGTGCGGCCCGGATACCATCCCGGATAGATCGACTTGAATTTGACGTGGCCGTCTTCATCGGTCATCTGCGTGCCGCGCAGGAAAGTCTGGCCTTTCGTGGATGTGTCACGGCCGGGGCCCTGGTCGGAGTATCCCGAATACATGCCTTGCGCGTCGGCGTGCCAAACATCGACGCGCGCGTTTGGAATTGGCGCGCATGTGCCGCTTTCGATGATGCGCAGTCCGAGTCGCAAGGAAATGCCCTGCCGGTCTTCCGCGATATTGGAACGAACGAGCTTCGGATCGAAGTAACACGGACCTTCCACGGCCTGCGGCAGCAGTCGGCACTGGCCGGGCGATTGATCGGCGGCTGTCGGAGTCACCTCGGCCGCGTGCGCCATCTCCGCCAGAACGGCCGAGGCTGGCGCGGCGAGGATGCTTCTCAGTGCCTGACGCCGCGATAGGAACCTGGTCATCGGGACTTCATGTCTCCAAACGGGCCGCTCGGCCGAAGATTTGGCCGCCCGTATCCGATTGAAGTCGTTCGATCTGTCGGATTTTTGTCGGTCGTTCGCGTCGGGCGATCAAGCCGCGAAGCCTGCCGCCCATGTGCTCTTCCGGACAGGGCATCGGAGAGCCGGGAAACGGTTAAATTTGAAGGAGTCGGGAAAGGAATAATTTGTAAGCGAATAAGGCAACTTCAATGGGGCGAACGATGTTCGTGTATCGTCAGCTCGAGTGGAAAGGCGATGATCGGCTTTTCCAGGCCTTACGTGTCGTGACTCGCTATTCCAAATCGAAGCGGAATCTGGAATTCTAAGTTGGCCAAGGAGGACGCTGCCATGAGAGTGCGCGCATCCGTGAAGCCTCGTGCATCGGGCCATGCGATCGATATTTGCGTGGCCGTGACCTTGATGATCTCAATTGCGCTGTTCTGGGCGACCCAGACGCGGGCCGAGGCGCCGGCAGCTGCTTGCGTCAAGCTTACGACGCTGCAGGTCATGCAGTTGATGAACGTCTGGAAAGCGGGTCTTGCGTCCGGCGATGCCGACAAGATGGCGAGCTTCTATACCGACAACGCGACGCTCGTCACCACGAAGGACGGCAAGCCGGTCAGCGGGCGTGATGCCATCCGGTCCTACTACGCCGAGTTGTTGCCACGGCACCCGCAGCCGAGATTTGTTTCGAGCAACATTACGACCGACTGCAACATGGCAGCGGTGCACGGCGTGGTGCTCTATCGGATCACCGGCACGCGTAAAGGAACGCGCATGCTGCTCGGCGGACGCTATAACGTGGAGTTCGCGTTTCAGAAAAATAACGTCTGGCAGATCACCAAGCAGTCGCTTGCCGCAGATCCGCGCAAGCTCGGCGAGCCGATCGCGTCCCTTTGAAGGGACGTGACGTCTTGAAGGAGCGTGACACCGGGCAGCGGGGTGCCGGTCGTGCGTGTCATCGTTTCCATTTCGCAATCAGCAGCGGAACTGCGCCGATCGCAACAAACGCCGCGCCGCCTCCACCTGCAGCGACTGCGAGTTGACCGTCGCCCAGAACCGAGACGATCGCTGCAAAAACCACACCGAAGATTGCCGCGTCGCCTATGGCGTAGACGAGGGGCCACGTGCGCATGTCGCCGGCGTCGAACGGTTCGTCGGGCCGCATCATCTCCAGTTTGCGCAGAATGGTCCATGCGCCGATGCTGACGATCATGATCGTCGGCACCATCACGGCGCTGCGCATCAGAAATCCATGGGCGAATTCGAGCATGGTCGGGTCCTCGGTGTGCACGTATCGGAGCCCGTGCAAGCGGAGAACATCGCAGCGTCGAGGATCAGAGGCTGTTCCATAGGGAACAACCATGAGCGGCAGGTGCCCGACGCTAGTTCGCGGGCGGCGCGTGCGGGGGCTCCTTCTGGGCCTGCTGCGGCGGAGCGGTCACAGGCTCGGAATCGTCAACAAAGACATACTTCGACAGCCGCTCGCGCGACTCGATCTGCCGCGCCTGATCGATTTCGTTGCTCTTATCGGCCTCGATCAATGCCGACATGACGGTATCGTAGTATTGGGCGGCATCCGAGAGAAGCAAGAGGTCGACGCCCGCGTTAAGCGCTTTGATCGCGGCGCCGCCGAGGCCATCCTTCGAGCGCATCACGGCGCCCATGCCCAGGTCGTCGGTGATCAACAGGACGTCGCCATCCGTGCGCGCCCTGATGAATGAATTGATTACCGTGTCCGAGTATGAGGCAGGCGTCTCCTTATCGGCGTCGGTGACCCGGACGTGCCCGACCATCGTTGCTATGCCCGGTTTGCCCATCAGGCGACGGAACGGAACCCAGTCGGTCAGCTCGAGCTGCTCGGTGCTTGCGGAAATTTCTCCGGCAACGACGTGGGTGTCGCGCGGGACACGGCCAAGGCCGGGGAAATGTTTGAGCGTGCAGATGATGTTGAATTTTGTCAGCGTGTCGCAATACCAGCCGGCGACTTCAGCGACGACATAGGGATCGCTGTCGATGGCGCGCCAGTAGAGCTGGGTTTCGCCATCGTCTCGGCGCGACGATCCTAGTCTCAGGTCGACGACCGGCCCGAAGTTCATCGTGATGCCAAGGCGGTCAAGCTCGTGCGCTTGCGTCTCGGCATAGTCGCGGACGGCTTTTTCCCGCTGGGCATCCGTCTTGAGTTTGGCGACAAGCGTGCCGAGCGACGGCTGCTGTTTGAGCGGCGGCGACAGGCGCGAAACGTACCCACCTTCCTGATCGGCAGCGACGAACAGGCGGGGGAGACCCTGCGCTTTACGAATGTCCTGCAGGCTCTGAATGTCCTTCGCGACGTCGGCAGCCTTGCGTCCGCGGACGTTGTAGTCTGTAACGAAGACACCGGCGACGGCGCGCTTCTCGACGAGCGGCCTCACTTCATCGAAGCGTTCGAAACCAACGATGATGTGCCGCCCGAGCCGTTCGAGGCGCTCCGGGTCTGAGGCGAGGATTTCGGCACGCGTCATGACCTTGAGCGGGCGTTTCGGCGGCAGCGGTGCCCCGAGCGTCACGGCGGCCTTCGATTGTGTATCCGGGATCGCTTTTACGGGTATTGCCTTGCGGCGGACTTTCGTGGCCGCCCTATGCCGGGCTTTGTATCGCGACCAGTATTTTTTCTGCTTCGCAGTGACGTGGCTTCGATAGGCCCGCGCGTCGGCAAGCTCCGGCGGCAACGCCAGCAGCGTTGCAAGGAAGCCAAGACCCATGACTGCGGCGACGAAGCTACGGACCATCGCCCACCATACTAGCTTGCGGAGAGCTAAGATTGAGGCGGAGCATCGTATTTAGGTTGCTTTTCCGGTGCCGTCGTTACAACGCGCTTAATATCAATAGATTCTGACCGGAAAGTAGCGCTGCACAAGCTCTTCGAAGCGGCCGGAGGCGCGTACCCGGTCGAGTCCTTTGTTCAGCAAAAGCCTGATCTGAGGATCATTCTTGGGAACCGCAATAGCGATGCCGTCGCCGAAGAATTTCGGCTCGAGATAAGGTCCGCCGCGCATCTCGCAGCACTGCCGAGAGAGCGTACCATTCAGCCAGAATGCGAGCGATATCCCGTCGTCGAACAGAAAGTCGGCCTTGCCGGCTGCGAGCGCCTCGCGCGCAAGGTCGGCGTTTTCGAAGACGACCAGCGGACTATCGCGAAAGAACGTCTTGAGGAAGGCTTCGTGCGCCGTGCCACGGGCGACGGCGATGCGCTGGCCGTCCAGGCCGCTGGGTGTCATGTCGACCATGGGCGAATTCTTGCGCCCCGCGAAACGGCCGGGCGTGTGGAAATACCGGTCCGTGAAATCGACGTCCTTCAGGGCGGCTGCCGTTACGCGATGCGCCGCGATAACGGCGTCGGCTTCGCCATTCTTCAGCCCCGCGAAAAGTTGCTCCCACGGCCGGGCCTTGATATCGCATGACGTGTTGAGCTCGAGGCAGATCGCGCGTGCGAGATCAATGTTGAAGCCGACGAGCACGCCGTCCTCATCGTAGAAATCGAAGGGCGGGAAATCGCTGTCGGTCAGGAAACGGATGACGACGCGCCGTGGGGCGGTGTCGGCCTTCTGAGGAGCGGCTTGAGTATCGGTAAGCGGCGGCAGCGTTTTCACGTTCTGCGCGAGCGCCAAGCTGCCGAGACCCGCAAGCGCTACCGCCAGCAGTACAGCAAACAGTCGATGTACGTGCGATCCGATTTTCATTTGCACTGCAGTATACGATTTGGCTCGCGACAAAAATGAGATGCGAAGTCTTAGTCCCGTTGCTGGTTCTAAACTAGAGCATATACTCCGTCTCCGGCCGGTCGACGGGGGAGTTCTGAACCGGCTGGGGGCATTTCATGTCCGCGCGCCAAAACGAGACGCCGCGTCCAATGCGACGGCACGTGCCGCCGCGTGTCATGCCGCGCCCTTCCGTACCTTGGGAACCTTTCTTGCGTGCGATCGGGCAACTCGATCGTGCAGTGAACGATCTGCGCCGCCGTGCGCCGGATTTTTCCGCGGCAACGCCGCTCCCGATCTGGCAGCAGGCGGTCATGCTCGCCGTCGCAGCGATTTTGACAGCCGCACTCATGCTGCTCGATGGAGCAGGGGTGATGCTGTGGTCGCTGACGCTTGCGCTGCCATTTTTGACGATCGCGATGGTGCGTTTGGTGGCTGTCTGGCATGTGCTCAGGCGGCAACCCAAAATCAGGCCAGTCTCCGTCGACGACCGCCGTTTCGACACCCGGCTTCCGACGTTCTCCGTGCTCATTCCGGTTTATAAGGAAGAGGCCGTCATACCAGGCTTGGTCGCCGCAATGCGGCGACTCGATTATCCGCGGGAGCTGCTGGAAATCCTGTTCATAACCGAGGCCCACGACCGGCCGACCCGGCAGGCGCTGCTCAGAACGGGACTTGCTCCGAACATGCGGGTCGTAACCGTGCCCAGCGGGCAGCCGCGAACGAAGCCCCGTGCGCTCAACTACGCGCTCCAGGACGCCCGGGGAGTTCTCGTTGCGGTCTACGATGCGGAGGATGTGCCAGATCGCGACCAGCTTCGGCGCGCGGCCGACGCGTTTATCGAAGGTGGTCCGCGGCTGGCTTGCGCGCAGGCGCAGCTTGCCATCTACAACGCAAATCAATCATTCCTGAGCCGGCAATTCGCGCTCGAATATCTGGCGCTGTTCAAGGGCCTCCTTCCGGCGCTCGCCTATCTCGGGCTGCCGATCCCGCTCGGCGGCACGTCAAATCATTTCCGGCGCGATCTTCTCCTGAAGTGCGGTGGATGGGACCCGTTCAACGTCACGGAGGACGCCGATCTCGGCATCCGGATTGCGCGGCTGGGGTATGACGTTACGGTCATTCAATCGGAAACGTCGGAGGAAGCTCCGGCATTCTGGCGCACGTGGCGCGGACAGCGCACGCGCTGGATCAAAGGCTGGATACAAACCTATCTCGTCCACATGCGCCGTCCTCTTAGCCTCTGGCGTGACCTCGGGACTTGGCAGTTCCTGGGCTTTCAGGGGATGATCGGCGGCATGATTTTATCAATTCTTGCGCATCCCTGGTTTTATATTCTGCTCGTCAATGCGGCTTTGACGGGCGGTGAGCTAACGCCGGCGAATTCATTTCTTCGTTGGGTCTGCGGCATTCACCTCGCAATCGGATATGGCGCGGCGTGGATGCTGACGATCGTGACGGCGCTTCGTCAGGGCTCGGTGCGCAAGCTTGCGTCCGCTGTTTGGCTGCCCGTTTATTGGCTCGCCATGTCATGGGCCGCTTATTGCGCGGTGGTCGATTTGATATTCAGGCCGTTTCATTGGGAAAAAACGGCGCACGGCGCAGGCGCCCGGCATCGTGCTGCAATGCCGAAAACATGAATTGGCGGTCGTGCGTGCTTGCAGTCTAAGAGGCGCGTCCGAAGGCCTTGCGCAACTCGTCCTTGGCGCGATCAAGCGTATGGCGCCGGCTCGTCGACAAATTCTTACCGGCCCGGTTGATGTAGAATGTCAGCATCGACATGGCGGATTGGAACGGCGTGCCCTTGCGTCTGCGGCTGCGCTCAGCGGAGCGCTTCAGAGATTTTGCGATATCCTCGGGCTTCCGCTTGTTGAATACGCTCGACTCGAGATCCAGCGCGTCGCTGGTTTTTGTAACCTTCGCCGACCAGCGCTTGGTGCTGCTTCGGCTGCCTGCCTGTCGTTTTTTTGTCCTGCCTTCGGACCGTTTCTTCGTGGCCGTCATCGTCAATTTACCATTGCCACGGGTTCATTCTCATTGAGCTGGTACGTAACCAGTTGGAAAACGGATCTTCAGGCGCTAGGTTCCTCTGTGGGACTGTCTACTGTGGAACTCGAAGGCGCCGTGTGACGTTGAATTGTGCGGCGGGGCCTAAGCGCTCGGGCGTTCGACATGAAATTCGCACTTCAATCCCTTCTCAATAGCTGTGTTCGGCAAGGGTCACTGACCCTTGAGCTTCCCGACGGAGATCGCCTGGAAGCGGGCGATGGTTCCGGGCTGCCGCTCAGGATCACGCTCACGGACCGGCGGGCTGCACGAGAGCTCGTCTTGAATCCCGAGCTGGCCTTCGGAGAGCTTTATACCGATGGACGCCTGCTCGTCTCAGGCGGTTCGGTCTACGACGTTCTCGAACTGCTCGGGCATAATCTCCACGATTTGTCGCCCCCACAGATGGGGCGGGTCCGTCATGCGCTGAGGACGGCATTCGATCGGTGGAGACGGCCTAATTCCGAAAGACTCGCCCGCCATAATGTCCATCACCACTACGATATCGACGATCGCATCTATTCGCTCTTCCTGGATTCCGACCGGCAATATTCGTGCGGGTATTTTGAATCGCAAAGAGAAACGCTTGAAGAAGCGCAGCTCGCAAAGAAGCGTCACATTGCGGCGAAACTGTTCGTCCCTCCGGGAGCGTCCGTTCTCGATATCGGGAGCGGATGGGGCGGCTTGGCGCTTTATTTATCTGGCGTATGCGAAGCGGAAGTCACCGGCCTGACGCTTTCCCCCGAGCAGCTCAAGGTCTCCGAACGACGGGCGAGCGAAAGGAAGCTCGGAGATCACGTTCACTTCCTCCTGCAGGATTACCGGGCGCTCGATCATTCGTTCGATCGGATCGTTTCTGTCGGCATGTTCGAGCACGTCGGGGCTCGGGATTACGATACGTTTTTCAGCGTCGTTCGGCGAAGTTTGAAGGACGATGGGGTCGCACTTCTCCATTCGATCGGTCGGCTCGACGGCCGGAGCCCGACGAACCCGTGGTTTGCGAAATACATTTTCCCTGGAAGCCATGTGCCTTCGCTGGCGGAGGTCTTACCGTCGATCGAGAAGTCGGGACTGATCGTTACGGATATCGAGATCCTCAGGCTTCACTATGCCGATACGCTTGCCGCGTGGCGGAGTCGCTTTCTCAGTCATCGCGATGAGGCAGAAGCCGTTCTCGGCGACAGTTTCTGCCGCATGTGGGAATTCTATCTTGCATCTGCTGAAGCTGGGTTCCGCTATGGCGGACTCATGGTGTTTCAAATTCAGCTTGCAAGGAAACTCGACGTTGTTCCGCGGACGCGGAATTACATTGGCGAGGAAGAAGCGCGGCTCCGGCAGGTTGAGCAGGCGAAAGCAGCCTATCCGATCGCAGCGGAGTAGCGGGGCCGCAAGACCGCGCTATTGCCGGGAGCGTTGCGGAGCGGCGCTTGGCTGAGTTTTATTCGGTCGTGATTTGCCTTGCTTCGCCAGTTCGTAAGCGCGTGCGGTCACCGTGTTCAACGACTTTTCGACATCAGCGCGCGCGTTTTCGAGGGCTGCTTCGTCCGCGTCGGACGAGACGAAAATCGGATCGCCTGCAACGATTGCGAGCGTTGAAAAGGGCAAATTGACCGTCATCTTGCTCCAGGTATTGAGGACGGCGTAACGGGACGTTGCCGCCGCGACCGCAATGATGGGCCTCCCAGAGAGGCGAGCTAGAGTGACGATGCCTTCTCCGGCGATGCGTGGTTTCGCTGATGGAACGTCCGCTGTCATCGCGACGATCGTTCCCTTTTCAAGAGCATGATGGGCAGCTCTGAATGCATAGGTTCCGCCGCGGTTCCGCTTTCTTTGGCCGGCACCTGCGCCGCGAATGGCCGAGATGCCGAACTTCGCGAGAACGTGCGCCATAACTTCAGCGTCTCCGTGGCGCGCAACGATCGCCGAGACATTGAATTCTCGTGTATTGAGGTCCGCGAGCATCATAAACTGACCATGCCACATGGCCATAATGAAGGGCACTTGTGCGCGCATTCTCTCTATCAGGTCAGGCGGCTCGTGGATCGGCGTGGACGTTGCCTTCACCGTCCGGATAAGCCCCGCTGCTACGTGCGCCGTGATCTTTGCCAGTAGCCGGTTTTTTCGCGAAGGTCTGTGCATCTCTAAAGTGCGCGCATGTGAGTTGAAAAGCGGCGGATGTTAGTCAGCTAGCCAATCGTAAATCAACCGTCTCGAGGTCTGGTCTCAAGGTCTGGGCGGCGTGTGTAACTCCGGCCATCGAAGATCTAAATAACCGCACGCTGATAGAGTCGGAGCGTGGCAAAAAGGGGCCTTGCCAGGATTCGCTCATCCGGCCCTGTGCTCTACGCCAGGGCTGCCCGGCGCGGCATTTCGCATCGCCTCGCGGAAAAGCGGGAGGCGCATGATCCGTTCCCCTTCCTCATCAGCCATCATCCACATCGTCTGCTTTTTCTCGAGGATGTAGGCGGGTGCGGAATCAGGGTCGTGTTCGACGATGTATTGGGTGTTATCGACAAGATCGGCAAGCTTGATGAGTTTGGCTCCCCACGGGGCCCGTGAAAGACGCCAAGCTGACATCAGCTTACGCACTTTTCGGTTGCCGCGATCGTCGTCTGTTAGCCAATAGACCAACCGCGCGACATCTGTGCCGAACAGATCGATAATCTCGCCAACGCTCGTATCGGTTTTCTCGACCGTATCGTGCAGATACGCAGCTGCTATGATCACCTGGTCCGTAATGCCGTGACGTTTCAGAATCGCGACGACACCGTCAAGGTGCGCGGTGTAAGGGACGGTATCATGCTTCCGGGTCTGATGACGGTGTTTACCCGCGGAAAAGGCCTTCGCTTTCTGAACCAACGTCTTCATTGGCTCCAAAATCCGTTTTTCTATTGAGACACGGATTCAACCTTCCGCTGTCCGCCTCGTGGATCGGCCACCTTTGCGCGCCAGCCTATCAGGCCATCAACGCAAACCCCAGTCCGACGATGATCGCCAACGTCGAAAGGACGAAGGCGGATGCCAGCGCGATAAACAGAAAATAGCCATCAGACCCGTTCAGGTCGATTCGATGGGATCGGTGCTTTGCTAGAGATTTGTGCATATTGTGAGACTCAAATTGCCGCAGGCACCCATGGCAACGCTTATCGTCCTACCCTGGTTTCGCCTTGGGTCGTCGGCGCTTGTGAAATCCGGGGACTTCAACGCCGATGCCTCACATCAAGAAATAGTAAAGGAGGATGAGGATCGCCAGCGCATGGCCCGCGAAAAGCATCACGCCCTTCACGAAGCCGCGATAAGTGCTTAAATGTTCCCGAAATTCCGCGTCTGCAGGCCGTCCGCCAGGACGATCGTTCGTAAACGACGCGCCAGACAATGTTTCATCGTGGGCAAGGGAATGAGCCATCTGGATCTCCTTGCCCCGTCAACTGCTGTCCTCAACTCACCGTTCCAAGTCCGGACCGCTGGTTCGGGATTGCGTCGCTATCGACAGCGGCAAGCCCGCGCATTTTGGAAAACTTTCTGTTAGCAAGGGCTTGCGCGTCGACGATTGTACCCGCAGGTAATGTGCCCGCCACGTGGGCAGGAGCCGAGAGTTCTCAAATCCACTCAATTTGAGCAATCACATCGGGTTACTGTCAACCTCGGCGCGTTCGTCGTAAGACAAACTACGCCTGACTCGTAGGATCCCTACGATAAATTCATCTTGAGAGGTTTCCCCTGATGGGTGTTTTGGCTGCGGCCTCCGAATTGCTGGAACTCAGCACGAAGCTGCACAAGCTCATTCCCCCGCGCACCGGCGATGTCGACCGGACGATGGAGCTCAGGGAGCAGCGGTTCCGCCATCTTCTTCGCTACGCATACGACAATTCCCCTTTCTACCGTCGGCGATTGCAAGGCATCGATCTCAAAGCCTGCAGAGTCGAGGATCTGCCGACGCTCAGCAAACCCGAGATGATGGCAAATCTCGATGATGTTTTCACCGACAGGACGCTTCGACGTTCGGATATCGAGGCGTTCATTTCCGACCACGCAAATCTTGGTGTCTACTTCAAAGGCAAATATGCGCTCTGTCACACGTCGGGCAGCCAAGGTCAGCCGGCTCTGGTCGTGCAGGACAAGCACGCCATCATCACGAGCTTTGCCGCGCAGTTCGCGCGCGGCAATAAAGTCAAACGGAAATTTCTGCCGCACATCGGGCGGCTTATTAATCCGGCGCGGATGGTGATCATCACGCAGCGACCAGGCTTCTATCCCAGCAGTACGTTCTTCAATTATTTTCCGCGTGTCGCGCGGCCGTACCTGAAACTACAACGCATGTCGGTGTTCGATCCGATTGAAGAGATCGTCCAGCGGCTCAACGATTTTCAGCCGACGTTCATCACGGGTTACACAAGCTCGCTTGAATACCTCGCCCGGGAACAGGAAGCCGGGCGGCTGAAGCTTCGCGAAGGCGGCAAGCTCGAGCAGATGAACAGCATGAGCGAGCCGCTTCCTCCCGCGGTCGCGCGCCGTATTGAGCATGCCTTTGGCGTTCACGTCACCAACAGCTACAGCATGGCCGAATGCATGGCGCTGAGCTGCGGCTGTCCGGTGTGCCGGGGAAGCCATCTGAATAGCGATCTCGCTATTCTGGAAGTCGTTGATGCAGACAACCGCCCGGTGCCTAGGGGGACGCCGGGAAGCAAGGTTCTGCTGACCAATCTTTACAACCTCGTCCAGCCGATCATCCGTTACGAGATCGATGACATCGTCACGATGAGCGCGCATTCTTGCGAATGCGGCAACCTGTTGCCGCTGATCGAATCAGTCGGAGGCCGTGCCAAGGATCAGCTTTGGATCGAAGTCGACGGACAAAGCCGCGATCTGCCGATCTATGTCTTTCTGGCGGCCCTCGATAACGAAACGAGCCTCGCCGAGCACCAAATTCTCCAGACTGGGGTCAACACGTTCGTCTTGCGCGCGGCGCCGCAACCAGGGAAGCAACTTTCTGCCGAGCGATTGCTGAGCTACGTCAACCAATCGTTGGCGAGCGAAGGCATTTCCAACGTCAAGCTGGACGTCGAACTGGTCGATCGGATCCTGCCTGACAAGGCCGGCAAGGTGAGCCGCGCGAAAAACCTGTTCGGACCGCCGTCAGATAGCCGTCCTCCTGAAACCGAGGATTCATCGCGCGTCGTTGCCTGATCATCGGGTGTCCCGGAACACTGTCGCGCCTAGATGCGTTGCTTTTCAAAGGCAATGAATGAAGGATTTGCGCGATGAGAACGCTCTTTGCAGCTTCCGCCATCGCTCTGTTCTGCGCGACCGCGCCTGCGATAGCCGACACCAATACAGGACCGTCGACGCCCCAAGCTCCGGTAACGCCGAACGGGCGGGACGTGACGCCCAACCCGCAGAATTCCAAAGGCAATGAGCCGCAGCCCACGCAGCCTCCCAAAGCTTCCCCTGGGACCGGTAGTGCCGCATCGGGCGATAGCGCCGGAACGACAGGAATTTCCGGGCCTTACAATCCGACACCGCCAGCGACGAATTCCGGCTCCGCCGCGCAATAGGTCGGAGCCGTCATCGGCATGATCCGGGTTCAGGCCTTACGCTCTGAACCAACTTCATCGACGGCGTCCAGCGCGCGTGCCGAGTAGACAAGGGCCGCTCCGGCGTTCATGGCAATTGCGACGCCGAGCGCTTCCGCGACCTCGTCTTTCGTCGCACCATTTTCGACGGCTTTCTGAGAATGAACCGAAATGCATCCGTCGCAGCGTGTCGTTACTGCGACCGCGAGCGAGATCAGCTGGCGCGTCTTTTCATCGAGATGACCGGTTTTTGCGCCGGCTCCGCTTGCCATCACGTAGCCCCCGACGGAGTCGGGTGAGAGCTTTCCAAGCTCTCCTATGCGACCCATGAGTGCGTTACGATAGCTCTTCCAGTCCATTATCGACATTTCCGAATTCTCCGTCCGTGTTTGTTGGGCAAATCGTAGTGGCGGCGCGCTAGGTTTGGTGCATGGATGCCATCCTTCTAGTTGGTAGGGTTGCGGGGCAAATGAATTACTTTATCAGGTTCTCCAACGCTTGCCGGAAGGCCGGCCTGATTATGGCGGGGTCTTTCAGGGCCCAGGCGACCACGCTCGCGCCCTGAAGCGTGCTCAGCAAAAGCAATGCGGATTTGCGCGGTGGAGAACTGAGCTGCAACTCGCGCTGGGTGACCCCGTCTCGCAGAATCGCCTCAAGCCAATCGGTATGAATTTCGAAGAACTTCTTGACGCGCTGCTGCATCGAGATCGGCAGATAGGCGACATCGGCGGCAAGGGCTCCGCAAAGGGGCATCAGGCCGTCACGAAGGCTTTCGGCGAAGAAATCGCCATAGGTCAGAAGTTTGCTCTTGGTATCGGTGCGCTTTGCAGCCAGCGCATCGAGTTCGGCAGTAAAATGCTCCAAATAGGAGTCGATCAGCGTGATGCCGAGAATTTCCTTGGTCGGGAAATGATGATGAATGCTCGCCTTCCGGATGCCGATGCGGTCCGATAGATCCGCGTAGCTGAATGCGGCGTAGCCTTTCGTGCGGACGAGGATCTCGGCCTCGGCCAACAAAGCAGATCTTGTATCCGTATGAGCCATTACTTATCACATACCTACCAATAGGTAGGCAGTCAATCCAGTGAATGTCGTCTTGTGCAAACGATCTTCGAAAAACGCGATTGTGGCGAAGGCACCTTGTGTTCTTGATGGCGCAATTGGCGCGGGGAGTGGGATTGGAGCGGGCGAAGGGAATCGAACCCTCGTATGCAGCTTGGGAAGCTGCCGTTCTACCATTGAACTACGCCCGCGAATGCCTGTCCGCCGCGGTTTCTGACACGTTTTAGATCCGGGCGCAAACGGCAGAATCGACGAAGCGCATGGATGGCGGCGGTCACCGGGTCTGTCAATTCAGCCACTTAGCGGGGCGGAATCCTGCGCCGGTCTGGTTGTCACCAAAATCTCGCGTCATGCTATACGTGATTTTATCCGCCGGGCGGCACGCAAAGCCGTCGGCGAACCTATTGGGGGAGGTCATGGTGTCAGCTGCACGCGCCTTCGGCTTGGCGATTATCGCGGCTTCGGCTGTCTTGAGCGGGGCGGTTGCCGCCGACGAGATCCATCAGCGCGCGCTCGATACGTCCATTCCCAATGATTCCATGTCGGCTCCAACTGCAAGCGATGGCTCGCCAGCTAAGTCATCATCTGCCGATGATCTGTCGTCGCGGATCGATCAGCTGGAAGCAAATCGGGCGGCGGTCGACGGGAAAACCAAATCTCCGATCAGTCTCGGGATAAGTGGATGGGTCAGCCAACAGGTGACGGTCACTCACCAATAAAAAACCTGCCGGGCTCGCTTCCCTAGCGGACTCCGGCAGGTGAACCTTGAGCGTTGGCTGGCGGCGACGGCTATTTTCTACTCGCCAGAAGGTCACGAATTTCTTTCAAATAAACTTCGGTTGGGGTCGGCGGGGGCGCAGCTGCGGGCTTCGGCTTTTGCATGCGGTTGATGGCTTTGACGAGGAGGAAGATTGCGAACGCCGTGATAATGAACTTGATCAGCGCGTTGAGAAAAATGCCGTACTTGATCAGGACCGGCTCGGTGGGCGTCGGGATCGAAACGGCTAGCTTCGAAAAATCGATGCCTGCAAGGAGGTAGCCGATTGGCGGCATGATGATGTTTTCGACGAGCGTCGAGACGATCGGCGCAAAAGCCGCGCCCATGATCACGCCGATCGCAAGATCGATGACGTTGCCTCGCATCGCAAATGCTTTAAATTCGTCCACGATTTTCATTTAGGATGTCCTTTCCGGGCTGTTCCGGCTGGGCTTAGTGAGACAAGCCGCAAAGGCTCCTGCGAGATCGGCTGATCCGGTCGCCGGAGGAGCCATTCTTAAATCTGCGGGTTAGAAACGAATTCGACATTCCCTTCTCGAATCGCGCCCCAATTTTAGGGAATGAGACTCGGGTCGGCAACGAAATGGAGTCTGGTTCCTAGCCGTCACGATTGGACAAGGGCCCATGCTGGCGGGCATAATCTGGGCATCGGCTGCCGAAGCCGACAGGGGGACAAGCGAAATGATCGAACGCAAAGAGCGCAAGCCTTACTGGCGGCACACCAAGTGGCAGGTGCTCGCCAGTCTCATTCCGTTTCTCGCCATCGTCATCGTGCTGCCGCTTTACGCCGACCAGTTGAATACCAACCGGTTTCTCGGCTTTCCGCTCGGCTATTTTCTGGCCGCGCATGGTTTCTTCGCAATCGCTGTCGTGACGGTCGCGAGCTACGTGAATCGCCAGAATGCCATCGATCACTGGCACGGCGCCCACGAGGACATGTAAAGGCCAAGCATGACGTTCGGCGCTCGCGCGAGAGTGGTCAATCCACGTCTCGGAATCTATTTCAGCATTTTTGCTGCGCTGTTCACGGCGCTCTTCCTGCTCGTCCTGATTTTCGAGCAGCTGAGGCTGAGCGAGGCGCTTCTGCAAATGGCCTTCTTCGCGGGCCCGATCCTCATTTACGCCGGGATCGGATTGTCCGTCGGCTCGAATGAGACGCTCAACTATTTCGCTGCCGGGCGACGTGTTCCGGCGGCGTATACCGGTCTCCTGCTTGCGGCTTCCGCGCTTGGTGGAACGTTCGTCGTCGCCGGTACCGGCGCGTTCTTTTTTGCTGGCTTCGATGCGCTCGTGCTTTTGATGGGAACCCTCACGGGGTTCGTCGTCATGGCCATTGCGCTTGCACCCTTCTATCGCAAGTTCGGTGCGTTCACGGTGCCGAGCTATCTCGGTCGCCGTTTTGAAAGTCATCCATTGAGGATTATTGCCGCCATTGTTGCGGCTGTCCCGATGCTTCTCGTTCTTTCCGCGGAGCTTCGGATCGGAGCCAGCGTCGCGGGGCATTTGATTGCGCTCAATCCTAATCTGATCGTGTGCGTGCTGGCATTGAGCGTCGCCGTCATCACCGCTGCCGGCGGCAAGCGGTCGTTCACGTGGGCCGGCGTCGCGCAATCGATCGCACTCTTTCTGGCTTTGCTCGGGGTTGCGACAGCGGTCAGTGTGATCGTGACCAATCTGCCGATCCCGCAGCTGGCCAACGGCCCCATCGTGCGTGGGCTCGTGCGGAACGAGGTGAGCGAGGGTCTGCAGTTCATCAACGTTTGGCCGATGGCTTTCGACCTTCCGGGAGAAGGGTTCGCGACGTTGATCAAACCGTATACGCAGCCGTTCGGAGCTGTCGGCGTTCTCGGCTTTGCAATCGGCACGTTTGCGATTGCCGCGGGCATCAGCACGGCGCCGTGGCTACTGCCGCGAGTGGCCGCATCGCCGAGCGTCTATGAAGCTCGCAAGGCGCTCGGCTGGGCGACGGTGTTTTCCGGTCTGGCGCTGCTGACGATATCGGCGGTTGCCATCTTCATGCGCGATTTCGCACTCGATACCGTGGCCAGCGACCGGCTCGGGCCGTTGCCGAAGTGGCTTTACGATGCTGCGGCCGCGCATCTCGTGGCATTTGACCACACGGCGGCGCGGCTCGGCTTCAGCGGTCTGAAGTTCGATCGCGACGGGGTTCTGTTTGCGTTGCCAATTGCGACAGGCCTGCCGCAGGCGTTCACGTATCTGTTGCTCGCCGGCGCGCTCGCCGCTGCTCTTGTGACAGCGGGCGCAACGATGGTTTCGTTGTCCGCCATACTCGGCGAAGACGTCGTGCAGGGTATGTCGTGGGAGCCGGTTGCGCCGCAGGCGCGTGTGTGGATCACGCGCGGTTTCGTCGGCGTCGTTGCCGTTTGCGGCGCGGTATTGACGATGATCGCGCCGACAGATCCATTGCGGCTCGTGCTCTGGGCTCTTTCCATTACAGGCGCGAGCCTGTTCTCCGTCATGATCCTGTCAATCTGGTGGAAGCGCCTGACGACTGCCGGCGCGATTGCGGGCGTGGTTGCCGGATTTGGCGCTGCAGCACTCGCGATCTTGCTGAGCGAGGTCGGCGCAATCGGCACGCCCAGCCCGATTGCCGGCATTTTAGGATTACCCGTGTCGCTCGCGATTGCTCTCGGCATGAGCTTGCTACGCCCGGGAACTTCCCGTCACGCCCTCGAAATCGTGCGTGATATCCGCATCCCCGGCGGCGAAATCATTTATGATCGAGATATGCAGCGCTTGCAGCTCCGCAAACACGCGCGCACTTGATGGCTTCGGGCCAAGCGCTTAATGCTTTAGCGGGTGTTGCGCTCTGAATTCGGTGCGAGTCGTTCGGCGCTTTGTGAGATACTCGCTATCCAATAGGCCTGCCACGACGGCGCGGCGGGAATACGCGCGTTGCGCAGATGTAGATCGAGAGCTGCCAAGTCATGACCATTCGAGACCGGCTCGATCTCTACCCGCCGATCGTTCCCTATAGGGAGCGTCGGTTGGCGGTCAGCGATGGCCACACGCTTTATATCGAGGAATGCGGAAATCCCGGTGGCCAGCCCGTGCTGATCGTGCACGGCGGTCCGGGCGGCGGCAGTAATCCGACGATGCGTCGGTTTCACAATCCGGACAGGTATCGGATCGTACTCTTCGATCAACGCGGTTGCGGCCGGTCAACGCCGAACGCCTGCATCGAAAACAACACGACGCAGGATCTGGTCGAGGACATCGAACGCATTCGCCTGGAGCTCGATATCGATCGCTGGCAGCTTTTCGGCGGCTCATGGGGATCGACACTGGCGCTTGCCTATGCGGAAGCACATCCGGAACGAGTGAGCGCGCTCATCCTGCGCGGCATTTTTCTGACCACCAAGGCTGAGCTTGGCTGGTTCTACCAAGACGGCTGCAGCTGGATCTATCCCGAAGCATTCGCCGAATTTCAACGTCTCATTCCGCCTGCCGAGCGCGATGACATGATCGCCGCATATCATCGTCGCCTGACGTCGGATGATCCTGCTGTCGTCATGGCTGCAGCGCGCGCCTGGAGCATTTGGGAAGGCACGACATTATCGCTGGTCCCCGAGCCCGAGCGGGTCGCTCGCTTCGGCGCCGACGCGTATGCGGTCGCGTTCGCACGGATTGAAAGCCATTACTTCGTCAACGGCGGCTTTTTTCGCCGTGACGGCGAGCTTTTGCTCAATGCGGGCCGGCTTAAGGCAATCCCCGGTATCATCGTACACGGCCGCTATGATGTCGTGACGCCGATCAGAAGCGCCGTGCTCCTGCACCAGGCATGGGCCAATTCAGAATTACGCGTCGTCACCGACGCAGGCCATGCGATGACGGAGCCCGGAATCGTGCACGAACTCATTCGCGCCACGCGCCAATATTCCACCGGCTACTAGGTTCGAGCTACTAAAGCGATCCCTTGGGCGGCGGGGCCGCGTCCGGGGGTGGCAGCGGTTTGTCGAGATCCTTCATGCGATCCCGCACCTTTTTGTAGACGCGTTCCAGGTAGTCGAGCGCCTGATCGACTTCCTGATCCGTCGGCAACTGCACCTTTCCGCCGGGTGGTCCATCGAGCGGCGGCTTCGTTTCGAGCGTCTCTTCCAGCGCCTTGACGCGGTCCTTGAGATCTTTGTTTTCCTGCTCGAGTTTTGAAAGTTCCGTCCCCGCGGCTGCGGGCGTGTGGTCTTCAACCGCCGTACATCCCCATGTCGTGCCGGTTCGCGCACACATCGCGACGGCGCCGGTCTGTTTGTCGAGCCGCAGGAAGCCGCCATCGACGGGTGACATGGTGAAGCGTCCGGCAGAATTGTCCGCAGTATCGGCCGTTGCGGCGCTCGCGAAAGCGAAAGCTAGGAGCATTGCTCCGTAGACTACCTTGCTTGTCATTCGAACCGTCCCTGGGCTTCGACCTGGGCGGCTCTTACCGCAGGAGTGTGGCAACTCCAGACGCGACCGTCGAAAACGAATCACAGTCAGATATCACGGTAGCGATTGAAACGGCCGCTCAGGCAGCCGCCGACTCGACTCCTTAGTCCCTGAAAACAGGCATATTTTCCCGATCCTCCTCACGTCTTAACGCAGTATTTACTGCGCTTCTCCAACGTGCCTCGGAGTGAACTGTGCTGCGTCCGCCAACGATCGCGTTTTTGCGCGGCACGGACGACCTCGAACGTCCCTGCCTGCCGATATGTGGTCGCGCTGGACCGGCAAAGACGTGCCGCTTCGAGGAAACCATGCCGAATCCAGGATTGAGTTCAGAAGAGTTCAGCGGCGAGGGTCATGCTTTCCCGGATCGCGTGGAGGAGCACGGCGAACTCAAAGCATTGATCGACGCGATCGCGGCGCAGCTTTCTGATGCAACCCGTCGCCATTCCGAAACGCTCAGCGAAATGCAGGACCGGATCGCCACGATGGGGCGCGAAGCCGAGGCATTGCGCGATCATATCCCGGAGGAGTTCGCCCCCACATTCGAGCACATAGAGGCGGGCGTTGCCGAGCTTGCGAAGCGGCTCGCCAAAGCCAACGACTCCGACGCAGCGGGTCAGCAGGGCGGCCCTTGGGACAGCGAAAGCGCAGAAGCCCTGACCCATGTCTACGAGTCCCATGCAACCGGCAGCACATCGCATTCGTCTTCTGCCGGTGCCGAACGGGTATCCCCACACGTAAATATCGATCAGGCGTGGTTCGAGACTCGCTTCGCCAGGATCGCACAAGAGATCGAGCAATCGTTGGCAGAAATCCGGCCTGATCGCGGATTCCGTGCAATTGGGGAACGGCTCGATCAGTTCGAGCAGCAGCTTACTGGCATGCTCGGCTCAGTTGCCACGCGCGCCGACCTCGATGCGGTACGGCTCATCGAGGAGCACGTCGGCGAGGTGGTCAATCATCTGGTCGAGACGCACGATCAACTGACGCGCCTCGGTGCCATCGAGGAGCAGCTCACGGCGATCACGCGGACATTATCCGACGAGCAGGGCAGAGCACATTTCGGGTCGCAGTCCACAACCGATGTTTCGTCGGAGCTCGACGTCGGGGAGATCGCGCGGGCCGCAGCCGAGCATACGGCGATGCGTTTTGCAGACATGGCGCCGGCATCCACCGATGCCGTCAGAGAATTGCGCCCGCTCATCGAACGGATGATGGAAGAAAATCGCAACGGCGGCGAGAATACCGCTGCCCTGCTCGATACGTTGCAGCAGGCGATGATCCGTCTTCTTGATCGGGTCGATGCGCTCGAATTCGCACAGCGTAACAACACGCCGATGCATGCGGCATCGTTCGGCGGCGGGTATGAAGCGCGATGGCGGGAGCCCGAACCGCCTTTCTCTGCGCCATCGTTTGACAGTGATTTGCCCAGTTCGGACAGCGCCTCCGTCCCGCCGCCTCCGCCTGAGGTGTTATCGGCTGAGAGCGCGCCGCCGGCCTATTCGTTCGATCGCGAGGAGCTTGTTGAAACGGTCACGCGCAAGAACGAGAAGTTGCGGCAAGATTTCATCGCCGAGGCGCGGCGCGCGAAAATGCGTCTCTCATCCGCGAGTGACGATGAAATCGTCGTTACGTCGCCGCCCGATTCCGGTTCTTTTACAATGTCGTCGTCGGACGCGGCACGGGGGCCTCATGGAAGCAGGCCGATCCGTCACGCCGCCGCCCGTTCGAAAGCATCCGGACCCTCGGGGCCTTCGCCACGTCTCATCGTCCTCGCGGTTGCGGCTGTTCTCGCGTTGGGCGGCCTTTGGTACACTGTCGGCACGGGTACTCAAAAGTCAGTCGTCGGCTCTTCGTCGCTTCAACCCGCTGCGAAGGTCCAAGGTCTTGATGGAAAATCCGGGTCCGGCAAAACCGAACAATCCGGCGCAAAAAGTGATGGCGCCGGCCAATCGCCGGACACAGGACCGCACGGGGATCAACAGGGTCAACTGACTCCCAACGGCACGGGCGCCGATACGAATGTGTCCATGCTCGGCGTGGCCGTCGATCTTAATGAGCCCGTAACAGCCGCGAGCATGGAGAAGGCGCAGCGCCATCAGGCGATGGCAACGATATCCGGCAAGCTCGGAGACGCAGCCGCGCGGAATAACAACGCAGCCCTCGTTCCCGCCTCCATGGTTCCGACGGAAGCGGAGACGGAAGGCTTGAAGGAGCCGGCTAACGGCGATGCCTTGCCCAGCAACACCGTTCGTTCAACGCATTTCGACATTCCGGTTGCCACTGTCGGTCCGCTATCGCTGCGGTTGGCGGCAGCCAACGGTGATCCTTCGGCCGAATTCGAAGTCGGGGCACGTCTCGCCGAGGGCAAAGGTACGCCGCAGAATTTCAAAGAGGCGGCCAAGTGGTACCAGCGTTCGGCCGATCAGGGATTGGCGCAAGCTCAGTATCGTCTGGGAACGTTCTATGAGCGTGGCCTCGGTGTGAAAGCCGATCGGGCGCAAGCGGAAACTTTGTACAAGCGCGCCGCCGATCAGGGCAACATCAAGGCGATGCATAACCTGGCTGTTCTGAGCGCCAATCAGACCGATCAGTCTCCGGACTATACAACGGCGGCGCAATGGTTTGAGCAGGCTGCCAAGCGAGGGCTTACAGACAGTCAGTTCAATCTCGCGATCCTTTATGAGAACGGTCTTGGCGTGAAGAAGGATCTGCAGCAGGCCTACATGTGGATTTCGCTGGCTGCGCGGAACAACGATACAGAAGCCGTGCGCCGCAAAGGTATTCTTCGCGGTAAACTGACGGCAGACGAGCTAGCTGCTGCAGAGCGGATGATCAGCGCGTGGAAGCCGATGCCGGTCGATCATGGCGCCAACGACGCTCGTATGGCGGGCGAGGAGTGGAAACGAAATCCGAAGAACGGCATCGCTGGTTGATCGCCGATATTGCCTGCGATCGGCGATGGCATGTTTGCCTGTGGTAGACGGGGCGGCCGCGCACTCTCTGCGTATTTCCGGACCGGCTTTGAGTGCTTGCGGCGTGGGGCACTTTGGTGTCCCTTAGGTGTATTCCTCCGGCACGCTCCGGAGCGCTAGCCGCTCGCCGTTCAGAACCGATTGATGACGCTCTATTTGCCGATTGCTGAAATGTCGGTGTCCGTCGCCGTTTATCTGGCGCTTGGGGCGGCTGTCGGGTTTATTTCGGGCCTTTTTGGCGTCGGCGGCGGGTTCCTGATGACGCCTTTGTTGACGTTTCTTGGAATTCCGCCGGCTGTTGCCGTTGCGACGTGCAATGTCCACGTCGTTGCGTCATCTGTATCGGGCGCCGTCGTCCATTACCGGCGCAACAACGTCGACGTGAAGATGGCTCTTGTGATGCTGGTAGCGGGCCTTGTCGGCACGGCGGTCGGCGTTGACGTCGTCCGGCTGTTGCGCAAGGCGGGACTATTCGAGCTTACCGTCTCCCTGACCTATGTCACGTTCCTCGGGGTCGTCGGCACGCTGACATTGATCGAAGGAATTAACGCCTGGCGGCATGTTCAAACGGCGGGCGCACCGTCGCCGCGCAAATCGGGCCAGCATAACTGGGTCGATCGCTTGCCCCTCAAGATGCGCTTTCAGCGCTCCAAGCTTTACATCAGCGTGGTTCCGCCGATGGTTATCGGCATGTTCATCGGCTTTATGTCGGCGATCATGGGAATCGGCGGCGGCTTCATCTACATCCCGGCGATGATCTACATTCTGCGCATGCCGACCAGCGTCGTCGTCGGCACGTCGCTCTTCCAGATCGTGTTCGTGGCGGCTTTCGCGACCGTCCTGCACGCGTGGCAGAACCAGACCGTCGATATCGTGCTGGCTGCTATCCTGCTCGCTGGGGGTGTGGTCGGCGCGCAATTCGGCACCGTCGCCGGCGAGAAACTTAGGAGCGATCAGATGCGCATCCTGCTCGGCGTCCTTGTTCTCATCGTCGCGGCGCGAATGGGATATGATCTTGTCGTGACGCCGAACGATCTCTTTTCACTCGGATCGTTGAGGTGATCGTGATGCGTTGGATCGCGAGTGCTATTTTCTTTGGACTGCTGAGCTTCGCAAGCGCGAGCATCGCCGGCGATGCCAAGGAGAGTGTCGAGGCCGACGCCTCGACGCGTCAGGTCGCGATAACATCGAGCTTCACCGGAACCGAAATTCTGCTTTTCGGCACGGTCGAAAATAGCGTGCAACCGAGTGCCGGGGCCGGAACCTACGATGTCGTCGCGGTCGTCGAGGGTATGCCAGCACCAGCCATCGTGCGGAGGAAGTCCAGAGTCGGCGGACTTTGGATCAACACGTCATCTATGAAGTTCATGCCGGTTCCGAGCTATTACGCGATCGCTTCTACGCGGCCCATCGACGAACTTGCGGAACCCGCCGTGCTCGATCAGAACGGCATAGGCTTCGAGCACATTCGGATGCTTCCGGTGCCGACGGCATGGGGAGAGCCGCTCGATCCGGCAGAGGTGGCAAGCTTCAGGGAAGCTCTCGTCCGCCTCAAGGAACGGGAGCATCTTTACGTCAAATCGGATTTCGGTGTCGCATTCATCGGGCGCAGTCTGTTTCGCGCAACCATAGCCTTGCCGCCCAACGTTCCGGTCGGACCCCTGACCGCGAGCGTTTATCTGTTCAAGGAGGGCAAGCTGCTCGGCGAATACAAAAGCCGCGTCATGCTCGAGCGCGAAGGCGTCGAGCGATTTATTCATCAATTCGCGCTGAACAGATCTCTTCTCTACGGGCTGTTGGCGGTCATGATGGCGACGGTCGCGGGCCTCGCCGCGGCTTTCGCTTTCCAGCGGCCTACGTAGCGCTCAGTCGTCTCTCAGAAGGCGTGGGGCAACGGGGTAAAGTCCCTCATGTCCGAGCATCCAAACCGCAAGACCATCCACGCCGAATAGCGGTTCGAATGCGAGATCGAGAATGTTGAGGCCGCCGGTATAGGCACCGAACGCGGGTAACACGAGACGCAGCCCGTTCCCAACAAAGCAGGGGCGTCGCAGCGAGGTCCCGTGCATCACGAGCCGGGCGGCTGGGTGGAAATGTCCGGCGATTTCGTGCGTCACCGCGCCAGGGCGTGGTTCGTGCCGGAGTGCGATCCCTTCAACGATGATTTCCGGCACGACGTAACCGGCGAGCATCCGATCGATTTTCGGATCGTGGTTGCCGGTGATCCAGATCCAGTCACGGTCTTCCTGCAGCATGTGCAGGCTCTCGATATCGCTCGGGTCCATACGGGCCGCGCCATCGGGATCATGCAGGCTGTCGCCGAGGGCGATTACCACTTCGGGGTTATAACGGTCGATCATCGCGGCGAGTTTTGCCAGCGTTTCGCGCGTGTCATAGGGTGGCAGCATCTGGCCGCCTGCCGCAAACGCCGATCCTTTTTCAAGATGCAGGTCGGCAACGATCAAGGCTCTCTCGGACGGCCAGTAAAGTGCGCCGGATTTGTGCGCTAGAAACGCCTTGCCGCAGATCGAAACAGGCTGATCCGCGAAGTCGTCAAGTCCGATGCGTTCCGGCTTCAGCATGCTCATTCTCAGTGTCCCCCATCGCCTCATGGATGAGTACGTCGGCGGCTTCGCGCAGCAATGCGTCACGAGCGTGGCCGGCTACGACTTCGCGGCCGATCTCAAGGAGCACCGGAACAGACAATGGCGAAACCCGCGACAAAGATTGATGCCTGATTCGGTTCTTGATCCGGGCAAGAAAGTCGCCGAGACGCCGGATGTCCAGCAATCCCGTTGCCGCGTCGGCCCAGGCCGCTTCGAGCAGCAGGTGGCCGGGATCGTGGCGGCGAAGGACATCGTAGATCAGGTCGGTCGACATTGTGACCTGCCGTCCGGATTTGACCTTTCCGGGATGCCGCCGCTCGATCAGTCCGGCTACGACGGCGGCCAAGCGGAACGTGCGCTTCATCAGATTACTTTCCGCGAGCCAGGCGTCGAGGTCGTCACCGAGCATGTCCTCGTCAAAGAGATCTGAGAGCGATAATCGGCCGTCAGCGATCAGCGCGGAAAAATCGCCATGCGTCCATAACGCCAGCGCGTAGTCATTCGCGACGAAGCCGAGCGGATGGACCCCAGCACGATCGAGCCGTCGCGTCAGCAGCATGCCGAGTGTCTGATGTGCGAGGCGGCCTTCGAACGGGTACGTCACCAGAAAATGGCGTCCGGCTCTTGGAAATGTTTCGACAAGGACTTCGTCTGTCGCCGGAAGCACGGACCGCTCGCTCTGGAGCGTCAGCCAGTGCCCGACGGCCGGCGGCAGACCGGGCCAGTCGGCCGGATTGGCAAGCATAGCTCTGACGCGGGCCGCGAGATGGGTCGACAGCGGAAATTTGTTGCCGCCGTAGCTCGGGATCATGGGATCTTCGGCAGAGGCGCGCGATACGAAAACTTCTGTTTCGCGCATGCCTTCGAAGCGAAGGACTTCGCCAGCGAATATGAAGGTCGCGCGGGGGGGTAATTGTTCTGCGAAATATTCATCAATTTCGCCCAGAACGCGGCCGCCTTGGCGCGCCCGACTTTTGCCGCCGCGCGAGGAGACGAGACGGACCTTGAGCATCGGTGAATCGACGATCGTTCCGACGTTCAGACGATATTGCTGCGCGATGCGTGGATTGGCGACCCTGAGCTTGCCGTCCGGTTCCTTCTTCAACTTCGCAAAGCGCTCGTAGTTTTTGAGTGCATAGCCTCCGGTCGAAACGAATTCGACTGCACGATCGAATTGATGCCGGGTCGATCCGGCATAGGGGAGGGCGGAGCGCACCTCGTTGAAGAGAATATCGGGATCGAACGGCGCCTGGCACGCCATGCCGAGAATATGCTGCGCAAGCACGTCGAGCGTTCCGGAACGTGAAAGAATTGCGTCCTGCGCGCCCGCTTCCGCGGCCTGCTGGGCGGCACGGCATTCGAGAACCTCGAAGCGATTGCCGGGGACAAGAAGCCCGCGTGACGGCTCGTCCATACGATGGTTGGAACGACCAATGCGCTGCAAGAAGCGGCTTGCGCCTTTTGGTGCACCGAGGTGAATGACGAGATCGACGTCGCCCCAGTCGATCCCGAGATCGAGCGTCGACGTTGCGACGACGGCACGCAGCTTGCCGGCCGCCATCGCGGCTTCGACCTTGCGGCGCTGAGGCGCTTCGAGCGAACCGTGATGCAAGCCGATCGGCAGGTTATCGTCGTTGATGCGCCAAAGCTCTTGAAACGCGACCTCGGCCTGCAGGCGTGCGTTGACGAATACGAGCGTCAGCTTGTGGGCGCGGATCGCGTCGTAGACTTCCTGCATCGCGTAGCGCGCCGTGTGCCCGGACCAAGGAATTTCATCCTCGACTTCGAGAATGCTGATCTCGGGTTTCGCACCGCCTTCAACGGTCACCAGATCCGAGAGGAGTGTTACGGTGTCGGGATCGGTTTGCGGAACGAGGTAGCCGCGGAGTTCGCTCGGTCGCGCGACTGTTGCCGATAGTCCGACGGTCATCATGTTTGGCGCGATGGTGCGGAGCCGCGCCAGATCGAGCGCCAGAAGATCGCCACGTTTCGACGGTGCGAGTGCGTGCAATTCATCGAGAATGATCGTGTCGAGATCGGCAAAGAGATGCGGCGCATCGGGGTGGCTAAGGAGCAGGGCAACCTGCTCGGGCGTCGTCAACATGATTTGCGGAGGTTTGACACGTTGCCGTTGGCGGCGCGCAACGGAGGTATCGCCGGTGCGTGTCTCGGTGCGGATCTTCAGGCCCATCTCGGCAATGGGTTCGATCAAGTTGCGCTCAATGTCCGTTGCGAGAGCCTTGAGCGGCGAGATGTAAAGCGTGAACAGGCCTGCTCCCGAGCGCGGTCGTTTTTCGCCGCCGATGGCGACGAGACTTGGCAGAAACCCAGCCAGAGTCTTGCCAGCGCCCGTTGGTGCGATGAGGAGGGTCGATTTCCTTTGCCGTGCCGCTTCAAGGAGCGCCAGCTGATGAGCACGAGGTTTCCAGCCGCGGCGCGAAAACCAAGCGGCTATTTCGGGAGGCAACGCTGGTGTTGCTCGTGCCGGGGGCCGTCGCTTGCGCTTGGCGTTCTTTGGCGTCGTGAGCATCATGCTCCGAAGTTGGAACCGCTAGCCCTATTTTATAACGGCAATGCCGCCCATTGTTTGGCTTTTGTGCCACGCAGGGAGGCAAGGTCCGAATGCCCGCGCCTACGGACCTCGCGTGCGAGGTGAGATTTGATTTCGCCGATCAGCCCAGGCCCGGCATAGACCAGGCCGGTATAGACCTGCAGCAACGTGGCGCCTGCTTCGATTTTTTCAAGCGCCATCTCGCCACTGCCGATGCCACCGATGCCGATCAGTGGAATCTTGCCGCCCGTTGCTTCGAAAACGCGCGCGAGCATGGTGGTCGACCGGCGGAACAACGGCTGGCCGGAAAGGCCGCCGGATTTATTGGCCAGTGGGTCCGTTAGGCCATTGCGTGCGAGGGTAGTGTTCGAAACGGCGATGCCGTCGACGGCGTGTGCGATCAGGCGTTCGCAGATCGGCACGACATCGTCTTCGGCAACGTCGGGCGCGATCTTTACGACGACCGGGCGCCGGGGCGCGCCCTGGGAAACGATCCGGGCTCGCGTTTCCATGACACGGGACAACAGCTCATCGAGCGCGGCTGGAGCTTGCAGATCGCGTAATCCCGGTGTGTTGGGGGACGAAATGTTGACAGTGAAGTAGCTCGCGACGTCGGCAAACGTTTCGATGCCTTTTGCGTAGTCGCCGGGGCGATCGTTGCTGTCTTTATTGGCTCCGATGTTGACGCCGACGATTCCGTTTTTGCCCTTGCGCGCTTTTAGGCGCGCCAACGCCGCGTCATGGCCGCCATTGTTGAAGCCGAGGCTGTTGATCAGGGCGCGGTCCGCGATGAGGCGAAAGATGCGCGGTTTCGGATTTCCAGGCTGAGGACGCGGCGTGACGGTTCCGATTTCAGCGAAGCCGCAACCCATGGCCAAGATCGCGTCAGCGACGCGCGCATCCTTATCGTAGCCCGCCGCAATGCCGATCGGATTTGGAAAGTCGAGACCGAAAACCGTTTGCCGGAGCACGGGATCGTCATTGCCGAGCTGGCGCGGATGTACGCCGAGTTCGAGGGCCTTGATCGTTGCCTCGTGCGCGTCCTCCGGATCGAGCGCGAACAAAGCAGGGCGAGCGAACCGATAAAAAGTGTTCAGCATGTGAACCATTCTTCATGAACGAGGGGAACGCCATCAGCGCCGACGGTCAACGTACGCTCCCACAACGCATTGGAGACCGGAAGATGCCCATAGAGATGCGGGAATAGATCGCCGCCGCGGGATGTTTCCCATTTGAGGTCGGGGCCAAGCTTATCTTCTTCAAACGCAACGAGAACAAGATCTGTTTTGCCTCTGAAATGTTTCTCTAAAGTTCCAGGAAGTTGCGATCTTGACGAGAGATGGATGAAGCCATCCCGGACGTCGTCCGCGGATCCTGAATAGCGTCCTGCTGCAATGGCTTCCTGCCATTCGGCGACTGTCGCGATTTTGTAGATGATCTGTCTCATTCGATGGACCGTGTTTAGGCGGCACGTATCGCGCGCACCAACGTCTCGATGCGCAAACGGCTGTGGCGCTTGCTTGCGATCGTTGCTATCACGGCCGAATATCTGCACAACAAGGTTTGGCGATGGGGCGCTACGTGAGCGAGCAGAACGGTTCTCCGGCCACAGCGCGCGCCAAGCGAAAAGGTCGAAGTATCCGTGTACCCAACGGCGTCTCTCAGCATCTCCGGGCTTCTTTCCGGACCCTATCTTCTCAATATTCCGATTTTCCAACGCCCTTACTCCTGGGGTCTGGAACAAGCTGAGCAGTTACTCGACGATTTGATGGAAGCGGCGAGCATCGGCTTCGCAGGCGAGGCTGATCGCGACTATTTTCTAGGCGCCGTCGTACTGATGGACGCTCCGGGCATCGAGACGACCAAATTGTCCCGCAGGATGGCGCAGCGCGAGTTCGGCGTGATCGATGGCCAGCAACGGCTCGTTACCCTGATGACCCTGCTTGCGGTGTTGCGAGACCTCGAAATCGATCCTCGCACTTCGGTGGCAAAGCGTGTCCAGGGCATGCTTCTAGCGCAACAGGGATCGAGGTTTCGCCGTACGGAGCGGTTCCGTCTGCATCTGGCAGGCCGCGAGCGCGCCGTATTCGAGGAGAGCGTCTTGCTTCCGGGCAGTTCGGCTTTGCCACGGGACGTTGCCAAGCTGTCTTTTCCGGAAGCGACACTCATCAACGTGCGCGATCGCTTTCGCACGCTACTGGCAGAGATGCCGAGAAGTGCCCGCAAGGACCTCACCGATTTCATCGCCGACCGTTGCTACGTGGTCGTCATCGTCGGGACTGACATCGACCGATCGCACCAGATGTTTGTCGTTCTCAACGAGCGTGGCAAAAAACTGCAACGCAATGACATCCTGAAATCCGACATCCTGAGCCGCATGACGACCAGCGACATCGGCTGGGCCGGACGGACGTGGGACGATATGAGCCTTGCGTTGGGCGAGGACTTCGAGCCGTTCTTCGGTCATCTCAGGGCGATTTTCGGATATGCGCGGTTGCCCATCGTCACCGGAGTGCGCCGGGTCATTCGCGATGCGGGGGGATCGGAAGCGTTTTTCAAGGACATCTTTGTTCCCTACGCCAAGGCCTATGTCCTGATACGCAGCAACGGCGAAGGCGTATTGTCCGCCGATATGTCGAGAACGTTGCGCTACTTGAATCGACTGCCCGACGCCGACTGGGCTCCTGCCGCTGTCCTCGCTCTCAAGCAATGGAAACGTGATCCGGATCGCGCAGCGTTTCTCCTGTCTGAAGTCGAACGGCTCGCGATGCTGACGCGGTTATTGTGTGCCGGTTCGGGCAAACGCGCTCGCCGATTTGCCGAGCTGGTCAAGGCTATCCGATCGGACGAGCCGATCGATGCGACGCATCCGGTTTTGCAAATGTCGCGGGATGAAGTACGCAGCATCGCTTTTCATCTCAGGGACCTCCACAAGCGCAATCCGAAGGTCTGCCGTCTTCTCCTGATGCGGTTGAGCGATGAAATGGGCGACGCCTCGATTGGTGCCGACCCTGATCTCTATACGATCGAGCACGTCTTGCCGCAGCGGCCTTCGGCTTCGAGTGCTTGGCGACAGTGCGTGCCGAACGCCGAGGCGCGTGCCGAGCTCGTCGACTGTCTTGGCAATCTCGTGCTCATTACGCAGCAGGAAAACGACAAAGCGCGGAACGCGTCGTGGCCCGAAAAGAGGGAAATCTACGGCACGATGTCCGCAGGCAAGGCTCCGTTGCTTGCCGTTACGCGCGATGTGCTCGGCGAGCGTGAGTGGCGGCGGGCGGAGATCGAGGCGCGCGAACAGCGGCTGATCGGACTTATCGAAAAGCTTTGGCGGGTCGATATCAAATCGCAGCGCCCGACCTCGCGCGGCTCCATACAGGCGCCGGAGCAACAGCAGAAACCGCTGCCGCCAGCCGCCTGATTTCGAAGGTGGGCCTCAAGCGGCTGCGAGAGAGCCGCTGAGCGCTTTTGCGATGAGCGCGCGCGTTTCCGGAATGCCGTACAGCGCGATGAAGGTGCCGAGCCTGGGTCCGCGCTCCTGGCCCAGCAGGATTTCATAGATTGCCTGGAACCAGTCGAGCTTGACGCCTGGACCGCCGCTGGGACTGACCTTCGTCGGGTCCTGATAGCGCGGGATGGCGCGGCCGACATCGAGCAGCGCATTCTGAATTTTGTCGCCGTCGGCATCGGATGGCAGCGCAGCCAGCGTGGCGTCGAGGCTCTGGAGCGCGGCTGTTTCGACGTCGTCGGGCGCACGGAATTTCTTCGTCGGCTTTACGAAGTCCTCGTAATAGCGGATCGCGTATCCGGAGAGCCGGTCGAGGATCGGATTGTTCGCGGGTGTCGCGCCCGGCGCATAGCGGCGCAGGAAGCCCCACAGCACGTCCTTGTTGCTCGCGTGCGAGACCGAGACGAGGTTGAGAAGCAACCCGAACGTGATCGGCAATTCAGGCTTCGGGGGCGCGCCCGAATGAATATGCCAGATCGGATTGTCGATCTGCTGTTTTGGGTCTTGCGACTGGTATGCGGAAAGAAATTGCAGGTATTCGTCGACGGCACGCGGGATGACGTCGAAATAGAGCTTTTTCGCGCTCTTCGGCTTTTGAAACATGAACAGCGACAGGCTTTCGGGCGAAGCGTAAGTCAGCCATTCCTCGATCGTCAGCCCATTGCCTCTCGACTTCGAAATCTTTTCGCCGTTCTGGTCGAGAAACAGCTCATAGTTGAAGCCTTCGGGCGGCGTGCCTCCGAGTGCCTTGCAGACCTTCGACGACAGGGTGACGCTGTCGATTAAGTCTTTGCCCGCCATTTCGTAATCGACGCCGAGCGCCGTCCAGCGCATCGCCCAGTCGGCCTTCCATTGGCATTTGACGCGCCCGCCTGTGACAGGCGTTTCGACTTTATCGTTCGTTTCGGGATCGATGTAGGTGATCGTTCCGGCTTTGACGTCGCGCGCAACCATCGGCACCTGCAGGACGCGGCCGGTGCGCTGACAAACGGGGAGGAAGGGGGAATACGTCGCTTGCCGCTCCGCGCCGAGCGTCGGCAGGATGATGTCCATCACCTTGTCGTAGACCGCGAGCATCTTGAGCAGCGTCGCGTCGAACATGCCCGACGTGTAGCACTCGGTCGCCGAAAAGAATTCGTATTCAAAGGAAAAACGATCGAGGAAATCGCGCAGCATCGCGTTGTTGTGGTGGGCGAAGCTTTCGAACTTGCCGAAGGGATCGGGGACGCGCGTCAGCGGTTGCTCCAGATAGGTCTGCAGCATCGCCTGGTTCGGCACGTTGGTCGGCACCTTGCGCAGGCCATCCATGTCGTCTGAGAAGCAGATCAGGCGCGTCTTGCGCTTGCCGTCAGTTAGCAGCTCGAAAGCGTGGCGAACCATCGTCGTGCGTGCGACCTCGCCGAAGGTACCGATGTGCGGGAGGCCCGATGGACCGTAGCCGGTTTCAAACAGAACTGTCTTGTCAGCCCCGCCTGGTAGTCGTTCGAGCCGTTTGATCAACCGCCGGGCTTCTTCGAATGGCCACGCCTTGGATGTCGAGCTGGCGGCGGCTTGTGCGGCTGTAAAGGCAAGGGAGGTCATTTGCTGCGACTATCGTTTTTCAGGAAATAGCTGAGGGCGGCGATCATCCAGATCGGAGCCGGACTCCGACGGGGATTTCATATTCGGGGCGCACCGTAGGTTGCACGGGAGAGCGCGTCAACGCGGCTCCGGAAGGCCCGCGACAAATGCCGCAACTGCGTCTGCCGCCGCCGCAAGATTACCCTTGCGCGTGAAGCCTGAGCGGCCGCGCGGGCCAAAATCGTGGTCGCCGTCGTCGATCCAGACAAGCTTGATGCTTTTCGACAACGAAAGCGCCTCGACTTCGCTGCGGTTTCCGAATGGATCGCGTTCGCCTTGGACGATCAGCGCCGGGCATTTGAGCGTTTCGAGATGGGCCGTGCGCAGCTTTTCGGGAATGTGTGGCGGATGGAACGGATATCCGAGGCAAACGAGACCGGCGATTTCTCCCTCGGCGTAGAGCTCGTCGGCGATCAAGCTCGCAACCCTGCCGCCGAGGGATTTGCCGCCTATCACCGGTTTCAGTTTCTTCTTCCGGTGCTTCGCCAAGGATCGAACGACGTCGCGATATTCCGACGTCAATGTCTCGGCTTTGGGCGGCGGGCGTTTTGTGCCGCTCGTGCGTCGTGACGCCATGTAGGTAAATTCAAAGCCCGTTGCCGACAAGTTGCGCGCCGCCAACAGCTCCATGATGCTTTCAAAGAAGGGAGACGCGATCCCCGCTCCCGCGCCGTGAGCGAGGACAATATGTCCGGGCGCGTCTTGCGCGCCCCATTGAACCGTAAATGTCAGACGAAAGGTCCTTTCGTTCGCCCTCGCCCTGTTTCATCGGGGAGGGAACCGTCAAAATTGAACGCCGTTGTAGCAGCGTTGGCGCAGACAAGTGGCATGGATTGCGTTTCTACAGCGTTTGAATAGGCGATCTTAGCCAATTGTTTTGGCTTTTTGAGCCACTCTGGATTGGAGTTTGGTGGCTCTTCGGCGCTGAGGGTCGGATTTTCGCCCGACTATGGGGTATAAGGGCTGACCGTAGATAAAGGCGGGACTGGGCATGAGGGCCGGAAGGCTATTCGCGCTGTTTTTCGCGCTAGGCTTGGCTGGGTTGATCCTGGTCAGGTCCGATAGCCTATTGCCGATT
>DASZVX010000157.1:0-5384 GCA_035547255.1 Hyphomicrobium sp. | reverse complement strand
CGATCGTTCTGCGGCGAGGCCGGATCGGCGCGGGGCCGAACCCGAAACGATCAAGGCCCGGCGACGCCGTAGCGCACCGGGCCTTTCCGACTAGTCTGGTTGCGGGGACAGGATTTGAACCTGTGACCTTCAGGTTATGAGCGGTACGAATCGAGAACATCGGAGCCGCGACAAATCAGGCACTTACGGCGTAACTCGTTGCAATAGCGAAATTTTCCGACGGCACTCAACCGCAGTCAACGGCGTCGGACCGCATCGAACGGATGACGACTCCGTTACGACGGGCGAGGTATTGCGGAGTTGAAAAAGCGATCGTCACGTCAGCGAGTCGGATGAACTCGCCTTCCGATCCTTGCCCCACACCCATCCGCTGAAGATCGCACGCCCGATAGCGTGCCCCTGGTTGGCCGATCTGCGACACGGCGCAAATGACTGACGCTGCTATTCATTCGCGCCCGCTTCGGCTCCTTCTGGCCGATCTGTTGGCCGATCATCCCCTGCGACGGTGCGATCAGATGCTTCGCCTCTTTTCGCCTCTTTCCGCCTAAGCGCTCCCGCTCGAAAAGAGCATCTTGCCTGCCGCGAAGCACCACCCCTCAGTGACAGGCATGAAGCAACATCTGACCGAGCGCGCCATCAAGGCAATGGTGCCAGTGATCGATCGCGACGTTCTCATCTACGACGACGAAGTGACGGGCTTCGCGATTTGCGTCTATCGCTCGGGCAAGCGCGCGTTCGTCCTCCGATATCGCATCGCAGGCCGAGCGCGTCATTTCACCATCGGCTCCTGGCCGGACTGGTCGGTGACTGCCGCGCGCGAGGAAGCGAAGCGGCTCAAGCGGGAAGTCGATGCCGGCAACGATCCGCTCGGCAACCGCATCGATCACCGCAATGCGCCGACCATGTCCGATCTGATCGACCGATATCTGAGAGAACACGCGGTCCAGCTCGCGCCGCGAAGCTTCAGCGATCGGACGTCACTTCTGCGCAAGCTTGTCGAGCCGGAATGGGGCACTCGCAAGGTCGCCGACATCACTCCGGAGGATGTGGATCGGCTGCTCGCAAAAATCTCCAAGGGCAGACCTCGCCCGCGCAAGCATCCGCCCAAGCAGAGTCCTCGCCGACCCGAGATGAAGGGCGCCCGGTTCGGACCGACGCCTGTTAGGGCAAACCGCGTCGGCGAAATCCTCCGCAAGATGTTCAACCTCGCCATCAGATGGCAGATACGCACTGACAATCCGGCGGCCGGATTTTCACGCTTCCCTGAGATGCCGCGCGATCGGTTTCTGTCGGCCGACGAGATCAAGCGTCTCGCCGAGGTTCTTGCCAATCATCCGAACCGGCGCTGCTCCAATGTCATTCGCCTGCTTCTGCTGACGGGCGCGCGCCGGGGCGAGGCGATGAACGCGCGCTGGGACCAGTTCGATCTTGAAAATGGGATCTGGACGAAGCCGGCGGCGACCACGAAGCAGCGCCGACTTCATCGGGTGCCGCTCTCACAAGCCGCCGTCGAACTGTTGCGCACCATTCGGTCGAGCGTGCCCGCCGATTGTCCGTGGGTCTTCCCCGGCGAGATCAAAGGCAATCCGCTGACCGACATCCAGAACTTCTGGGAGGGCGTGCGCAGGAAGGCGAAGCTTGGCGACACCCGCATACACGATCTTCGGCACACCTTCGCCTCGCTTCTCGTCTCGGGCGGCATGACGCTGCCGATGGTCGGCCGCCTGCTCGGCCACACGCAGGCGCAGACGACGCTCCGCTACGCTCACCTCTACGACGATCCGCTTCGGGAGGGGCTCGATCAGGTTGGCGAGGTGCTGCGGCCGAAGCTGCGCGTTGTC
The DNA here is from genome assembly GCA_035547255.1 of Hyphomicrobium sp. Classification (GTDB taxonomy): domain Bacteria; phylum Pseudomonadota; class Alphaproteobacteria; order Rhizobiales; family Hyphomicrobiaceae; genus Hyphomicrobium_B. The sequence goes on along the minus strand of DASZVX010000157.1, from coordinate 3,543 downwards.
ACTAGTCCTGCTGCCTGACCATCCGCGCCACCTTAAGCGACCGCCAAGCCAAGGGATGCAGGCTTCTTACCCGAAACTTCATAGACCGCGAGCTCGAAGGCACTGGCTCGCTCCTTCAAGAAACCCTCAAAATCGTCGCGCCATATCGCCGCCTGAGCATCGCCGCGAATCATATGCGACCTCAACAAACCCTCGACATTGGCCCCAATCTTCACCAGTTCGTCGCGAACATCACCGAGATAGTCGGACGGAGCCCTGTCGCTGATCTTGTGCCGATTCGTGACTGCGTCAATCAAAGTACGATTTAGGATGCTGTCGACCGCCTGTGTCCCGGCCTGGGGATGCTTCTCGAGATAGCTTCTTGGAAAAATATGGTGGTCGTCGATGTCCTCCTGGCGAACGAGCGCTGCGTCAATGATAGCTCCGGAGTTGAAATCTCGCGCCCGATCCTTCTGGCCCGCCGGATCGGATCGAAGTGCCAGACACATCAGTGCCCGATAGCGTGCACGCTGCCTCGGGGTCACCTCGGTTAACCCTGTTGTATCGAAAGCGAAGCCACTTACTACGGTAGGTTCGGCACCACCTTTGAGCCACTTTGAAAGTTGATCGTAGTCCTCCTCGGAGCGAGTGTTCGCGGCCGATTCATACCTTCCTGCTAACGAAGCGCACCAGAACCATCGGGTAAGCTTCGCCCGCCGTGCTCCACTATCCGGTGCGTGATCCAAAGGGTGCTTCGCTAGAACTGCCATCAGCGGGACGAGCATGGGAGAATACGGAAGCCAATTTCCGTTGACGACGCCACAATCGTCTCGAAGCAGCTCAAGCCCTTTCGCCAGCCCGGTAATTACCGCTCCCCAATGTTGGTCGATATCGGATCGTCGCAGCTTGAGCATTGGTCCTTTCTTGCACGTGATGGCTTTCTCGGGATCATCGTCGGTCGCGCGGATGGTAACTGCTTGGAGCACTTGGTAGGGATCGACGGAGTACTCCTCAAAAAGAGGATGAGCCGACCTCGCCGAATCCCACTCCTCTCGAAGGTTCAACTTCGTCGGGTAAAAACGGGCTGTCAAAAGCTCAAAAACGGTTAGCTTAACGCCGGTGCGGTTCAAGGTTTCAAAGATCGTGCAAATAGCGTCTGCTTCTGTTTCATCCGACAACGTAACAACTGGAAATTCGTAATCCTCAATCGGCTTCAGCCATTGCTCCGCGAGCGATTGCAACATGGTTTGCACTTCAACGAATTTTCCCATGTCTTGGCCGGCCAAGGTCTTCGCTGTATCCATGATCCACGCCGTGACATTGGCGTGTTGACCTTGAAGCACCTTCAAGGGAAGTACCAGATCGGCCGCCTGTACCGACTTATCTCGATAGCGTTTCTCGGCACGAGATTCGGCTTTCTCGTAAAAGACCGCGTCTTCAATGTCGCCGCCATTCTGAAGGACAGACAAACGCAAGTAGAATCTATAGTCACCAACGCCGTAGAAGGCTTGATAGAGCGACGTTAGGCGCTGCTGCCCATCTAGAACGAGGAAGGTTGGCGAGCCATTCGGCAATGGCGCACCTTCAAACGTTCTCCAAGCGAAGTGCTCTTTGGTATTCCGGACTCGCAGAAGGGAGCCCGCCGGATAGCGACTCGCTATGGAGACAAGTAGGCCGCGGATCATGCCCGGTTCCCAGACGAAGTCGCGTTGGAAGTCGGGCAGTACTGCCATCCCTTGACTGATTTCGTACAGCAGAGCTCCGAGCTTTTTCGGGTTCGTATCTTCGTAAATTGTGCGCGACCCGTTCGACTTCAGAATTCCCGCTACCATGCTAGCCCCCCGCCAGTTGCCCCGTCCAAAGCTACGGTCTGTCAGACGAAATGGAAAGCTAGGGTTGGCCCACAGACCGACTTAGTTCCCGCCAAACCGGCGTGATCTTCCGCCGGATCGTGCTTTCGTCGGGTGCATGTTCGACATCGCGCGCCTCGAACCAGGCGATCATATCGCGGACCAGCTCGGCCTGTGTCGCCGGCACGCCATGGTCGTGAATGCGACGCGTGAGCGCGCCATAGAACGCATCCCAGTCGTGCCGCGGCGGCACGCCTGGCCCGGCCCGCCGGCGCGCCGTTGGTTCCCCGCCGGCTTCAGGCACGTGCAAGCCATTGAAGAATCCGTATTGCCGTTCGAACCGTTCCATCTCGGCGCGCCGGACAAGCACGTCCGCCGCGGTGATCGTGATGCCCTCCATCGGCTCGACGATCCAGCAAAGACCGCGCTCGCCGGCTTTCACGCGGCGGATTACGACCGTCGGGCTCGGCGCGCCGTCGCGCCGGAACAGCGGGAGCAGATGTGGCGCCTCAACATCGGCGAGGCCGGATAGCGTTTCCGCTGGTTCGGTCTTCACCGGCGGCACGGCGATCGAGAGCGCCAGCAAGCCATCGGTTGACCAGCCGATCACGTCGAACGGCGTCACCGACCAGCGCACGGCCACTTCGGTGAGGGAATAGAAGGATCGCGGAGGCAGAGACATTTCCGGCATTCCCTAAGCAGATCATCGATATCCTTGCTGCCGCAGGCGCCGATACGCCTGCACCACCTGCTTGAGATCACCGCGCATGTCCGGCGGCAGGCGCCCTGCTTCGACGAAGAGATCGTCCATGCGGACACCGAGGATCGCCGCCGCCCGCTCGACGAGCTCATCTCGCGGCGGGTTTTCCTGTTCCCGCTCGACGCGCGACCAATAGGCCGGCGATACGCCGAGCCGTTCGGCGAAGTCGTTGAGACCGATGCCCTGGTCGGTTCGCTTTGCTCTGACGGTGAGTCCGAATCCCATCGCGCCCTCCCTCAACAGACCAGCCGGTACTTGCGAAAGCGCACACCCATGAAGGATTCGGAGACGCCGAACTCCTCGGCGAGCGCACAGGCAATTGCATCGATCTCCGAGCCACCCACTTCCTTCGCCGCGATGCACGGCGTCGGGATCTCGTCGACGACATTCCATCGGATCGTCGCGCCGAGCGCCGAGGCCTCGCGCGCGAAGGCCCTCGCCAGCTGGCGCTTCGGCGCGAGAAAAGCGCCCATGAATTCGTCGGCACGCCATTCCCGCCAGTCGATCGGCGCGTCCTTGGCGGGCGCTTTCAAACCGCTCCGAAAGGCGCGTGCGCTTCCCGCCGTCAGCGCCGCCGGCATGTCGAACACGGCATGTCCGAGCTCATGGACTGCGGTCGAACGCAATAGCTCCGGCTGATCCTGCAAGACCTCGCCGTTCAGGCTGATCATGACCGTACCGGGCTCGGCGGGATCGTGTTCGCAGACGCCGAGCACAGCCTCGCCGCCGTCATCGTGCACCGGGTGGTCGACGTCCCAGGCGACGTTGAGCACCCGCCCGTTGACCCGAAGCCGCTTTGTCCGGCGCATCAGGGCGTCAACATCGAGCGGCCGGGCCACCACCCCGGCAAGCCGCTGCCGTAGTGCCGAAGCCACCCCGCCCACGGTCTTCGCCGCCAAGCGCCTGGGTTCGCCCGAGGCAAAGCAGGGATATTCGACCTGAACCACCATTCCT
>DASZVX010000156.1:0-64983 GCA_035547255.1 Hyphomicrobium sp. | reverse complement strand
CGGGGAGATGCGGACATATATTGACATCCTGCCCGGTTTCGTTCGCGAGTTGACGCGCGCCAGCAGGCGTTTCAGCAGAAAAGGTGACCGCGCGGCTGACCGAACTAAGACGCGCGGCGACTCCAGGAAATCCGCCGCCGTAGTCGGCAAACGGCATCTTTGAAATCGGCCAACAGGTGCGCACATGAATGCCAGGAAGGGAATCCCGCGGCTGGCCGCGCGCCCAGACGCTCAACATATCCACTGTCTGGGGATCGGCGCTGTGCACGATAAGATGATCATCTTTGCCCGGCCGAACAACCTGCAAAACGCGCATTAGCTCCGTGCTCCTGTCGCCGTTGAGCCAGGCCAGCGGAAATTTTTGGCGCAGACGCCTTTCCCATGAGCATTCGGCCAATGCGGAGCGAAGAAATCGGCGATTGCCGACAAGCGGTCTAAGAGCTCTGCCGAACATCCCTATTTGATGCTCATAAATCGTCGATGAGAATGCCGGAATGAAGTGTACGAATTTGGGAACAAGGCGAACGTCGAGATCTTTGTGAGCAAGCCAAACCACTTCATGGCCCGCCGCATTTGCCGCTTTCGAGAGTTCGCGGGAGAAACCCAAATGATGTCCCGATTCGCCTTTCAATGCGGGATCAATGAAAAATGCCCTGGTCATCGCCAACGGACACCTCCGGTCTTTCGAAAATGCAGGTATCATCAATGAACAGGAAAAATGCTTCTCGTACGCTGGGCAGCACGCATTTTTTTTCGTGGGGGGATGAACTTGCTTTTATGTTTATTCCAGTTTCTGAGCTTAGAACCGCGCACTTTGTTCGCAATTTGACCATCGCATCGCATGTTGATGATATGCATTATGAGTAGCTTATGAATTTCGAACTCTGTTGTGCCAGTCGTCTGTTGGCACGCCGCTGGCATTAGCTTTGCCGATGGCTGGTTATAGAGCGGTCTAGTCGCCGACTCCCGCACTGTATCTACGAATACTGGAGGCGCGAGGTAGGATTAACGACCTAAGAGTTAGAGCAGGCACATTCGCTGATCGCCGCGAGCGCTAGATGCTCAAGATCGACAACGCATGGATTTATTCTGCCCTTGTCGTCCTGTGCAACGCGATCCATTTCGGTATTGCACGATCGTGATGAACTGTTAGTCCGCTCTCAGTGTTTTCGTTGAGAGAAACTCTGAACGGCTCGGACTGACACGCGCATGCAGCGCTTCGCACGCGACAATGCGGTTTTCGCTTCGGTGGTCGAGACCACCGTTCCCGCTCGCCTCGACCGGCTGCCATGGGGACGTTTCCATGTTTTGGTTATTGCCGCGTTGGGCATCACTTGGATTTTGGATGGGCTCGAGGTGACGCTTGTCGGCGCTCTCGCGGGCGCCTTGATGGAAAGTCCAGCCCTGCGCTTCACAAATACAGATGTTGGTCTCGCGACCAGTGCTTACCTTCTCGGCGCGGTTCTCGGTGCAATATTCTTTGGTTGGCTGACGGATCGGCTCGGGCGCAAGAAACTGTTCTTCATGACGCTTACAATTTATATGCTGGCGACAGTCGCGACGGCTTTTTCCTGGAATTTTTGGAGTTTCGTCGTGTTCCGCTTTATGACCGGTGCGGGCATCGGCGGCGAATATACGGCGGTAAACTCGACGATTCAGGAACTGATCCCGGCCCGTGTGCGCGGTTGGACGGATCTCGTCATCAACGGAAGTTTTTGGCTTGGCACAGCGATCGGCGCCGTGGGCTCGCTGGTTTTACTCGATGCCCGCTTGCTGCCGGCGGATCTCGGCTGGCGGGCCGCCTTCGCAATCGGCGGTGCATTGAGCGTGATCATTTTCTTCATGCGGCTCTGGATTCCCGAAAGCCCCCGCTGGCTCGTGACCCACGGTCGCGCCGCAGAAGCCGAAGAAATCGTAGACGGTATCGAGCATAGGCTTCGCGAGGAGGGGCACGAAATTCAGAGCCCCGCAGGGCCGCCTGCGCGATTGAAGCCGCGGACTCACACGCCGATTTGGGAGGTTGTCACGACGATCCCGAAAACCCATCGCCAACGCGCGCTCGTAGGATTGAGTTTGATGGCGTCACAAGCGTACTTCTACAACACGGTCTTCTTCACCTACGCACTTATTCTGACGACGTTCTATCGTGTGCCCTCCGATAAGGTCGGTTGGTATATTCTGCCGTTCGCACTGGCCAACTTTTTGGGACCGCTCTTGATTGGGCGCCTCTTCGATACGTGGGGGCGTCGTCCGATGTTGGCGTTGACATACGGCGTCTCGGGGTTGCTTCTCGCAATCACCGGTTATCTTTTCGCAACTGATTTCGTGTCGGTCTGGCAGTTGACCCTTGCTTGGGCCGTTGTGTTTTTTGTCGGTTCTGCGGCCGCGAGTTCCGCATATCTGACGGTAAGTGAATCATTTCCGCTGGAAATCCGCGCCCTCGCGATTGCTCTGTTCTATGCAATAGGGACTGGCATTGGCGGCGTTATCGGACCGTTCCTTCTCGGATATCTCATCGACACCGGTTCGCGATCCAGCGTATTTGTCGGATATCTCATCGGGGCGAGCCTGATGATCGGCGCTGCGATCGTCGCTGCGTTTTGGGCCGCCGCAGCCGAAAGAAAGCCGCTGGAAGCCGTCGCCAAACCCTTGGCTTCAGCAGAGTGATGGCAAACAGCCAACGCACTCCCGATCACCAATTTCGAACTGTATTCGAGGCACAGCTCGCGTCCTGTCTCGCGGCGCACGTTAACCAATTGCGCCCGGAATACGCGGGAGAGGCGAGGGAACCATCAATTGTTCAAGGTGTTCCATTGTCGTTTTGTAGCGGAGGAAATACTCATGAAAAAAGCGATTATGTCACTTGTCGCGTTGAGTTTCATTTGTGGTGTCTCGCTATCGGTGATGGCGCCTAACCCGGCTAGCGCATGCTGGTGGAAAGATCGCCACTACCAGCCATGAGATCATTTTCGCCTAACTAAGTCAGATTGAACCCTCGGATTTTTTCGCCGGGGGTTTTTTCGTTGCCGCCCGTCGGCGTCCGTATCAAGCTGATCGTTTGAGTTCTTCGGCGTTCAGGTGAGAAAACAACCAAACTTTGTTCAGCCCGATGCTGAATTACGCGCCGTCGCAGGATCCCACGCCGCGTTCGGGCGTTTAGCGCTTTAAGGGTAGCGCAGCGCCCTTTGCCCATTGAGGCGTGCGGCGGTCGCGGGCGGTTCCCAACCTCCCGCCCACGGCAAACAGGGCGTCGTATAGCGGGCCCGCGCCGCTCCCCCCAGCGACGCGGGCCTTTCTCTGGCCTTTCTGAAGCGAACGTCGAGTGGGGCGAACGAAACTCCCGTCACGCTCTGGCCGTTTCACTGCTCGAACCAAGGAGCCACCCATCATGATGACCCTCTACTATTCGCCTGGTGCCTGCAGCCTCGCGGACCACATCGCCTTGCATGAGGCGGGGGAGAAATTCGATCTCGTGAAAGTCGATTTGAAAACGCACAAGCTGGAGGACGGCCGGGCGTTCAGGGAGATCAATCCCAAGGATTACGTTCCCGCCTTGCAATTCGACAATGGCGACGTGCTGACCGAGAACATCGCTATCTTGACGAAGATTGCCGATCGGCATCCGACGCTGATGGCACCCGGAGAACACGGGCGCTACCGTCTGTTGGAAATGCTGGCTTACATTTCAACAGAGGTGCACAAATCGTTCAAGCCTCTCTTCACTCCCGGCGTGAGCCATGACGACAAGCAGAAGACGCGGGAAGCTATTTCAAAGCGGCTCGAGTTCCTCGCACCGCAGGTCAAAGGGCCGTATCTGTTCGGCGAAGAGATGACGGTCGCCGATGCCTACCTGTTCGTCATGCTTCTCTGGGCTGAGAAGAGCGGCTTGAGCATCCCCGAGTCATTGAAGCGGCTGATGGCCAGTATGAGAGCGCGTCCGACGGTGCAAGTTGCGCTGCAGCACGAAGGTCTTGCAGCGCAGGCGAAAGCTTAGGCCACAGGCCCGCGACGTCGCCTCTTTCACTACTGCAATGCCAATGCCCACGGCGTGCGCTGTATTTCGCGCGGCACCGTAGCCCCGGTGCCGTGACACTCAGGGCAAAGATCCCTGATGCGGGAAACGTGGACATGCACTGTGGGCCTGCCGTGCTGGACGTTTAGGGTTTCATGCTGCATGACACGGCCACGCCAGATGAAGCCGCTGCCATTGCAAGTTCGGCACGATGTGACAGTAATATGCGACATGGCCACCTCCCGAATACGCAACGCGGAAGCAGGCCTTCAAGGTCCTATCGCGGCGCGTCAATTGAGTGCGGTGCAGCGCAACTTCTCACCGTCTCGCGGCATGGCCCTCGCGGAGCGCCGACTCCTGCAAAGGCTTCCATTACGCCAGCTTCGACGAGGAGAACGAAGCGATCTGACGGTTCAAGGACAGACGTTTCGCATCTTTGGAATCTCCCTATAGAGCGCCACGGCCGAAACCCCAAGCTTCTTGCAGGCGGGCGGGTGCGATACGCGCGTACTTGCTTGCCGCTTCGCCGAACTCTCGTTTTGTGCCGCCCATTACTAATGCCGAGCCTTCGCCGCCATTTCGTACAGGCGGCAGGAACTGGTCACTGAAGTGCAAGTTGGGATTGCGGGCCGAGTTATCAATGGCCCGAATAGACGGGGGACGACTGTGGTGATCTGAGAAGACTGCCGTGTTCGTGCCTTAGGTCCCGACCATTGGCAGCCCGAATTGACGAGCAACGCTACGTATGAGGATTCCCATGTTTGGCAATCGCTTGTGCATCATCGCTCTGTCGGCCGCCTCCGCAATTATCGGTTCCGCTCTTCCCGCCACGGCGGGCCGGCTCGATGGAAACTGGAGCATGGTCGCCGAGACGACCCGCGGCCACTGTGGAATTATCGAGGTCGGCCTCGCGATAAATCGCGGCCGGATTTACTCGACCGGTGGATCGTTTGCATTTTACCCAATTCGCTTGGGCGGCCGCGTTTCCGGCTCCGGGCGGGTCAGCATGAGAGCAGTGGCCGGCCCGCGCATTGCCCGCGGAACTGGACGGTTCAGTTACCTGAGCGGTCGTGGCACCTGGGCCGGTAGCGGGCCATCGGGTCTCTGTTCGGGAGTTTGGAGCGCCAGTCGCTTTTAGGACTGGTAACGCCTTTTCTCCTGAACACGTTCTGACTGATCTTCAGGCGCCGCTTTAGACCAAACGTGGACCTGTGCGGAGCAAAACAGTGCAGCCGCGTTGCCCGCTCGACCAGCGTGAGTGATCAGCCCGTCTCGACGTTGAGGCGGTAGCCGATTCCGGGTTCGGTCAGGATGAGTTCCGGAGCATCAGGCGAGGCTCTCAGTTTCTGGCGCAATTGACCGATGAACACGCGCAGGTATTGGAGATCCTCGGTATGCGCGGAACCCCAGACGGCCGCGAGGATCTGGCGGTGGGTCAGCAGACGCCCGGCGTTGCGAACCAGGATGGCGAGTAGATCGAATTCCTTTGGGGTCAACTTTACGGGCGCACCATTGAGCGTCACCGTGTGCGCCAGGACATCTACTTCGAGAGCACCGGATTTCAGCTGTGTCTGTTCCGAAGCTTGCTGTGCGGCATGGCGGAGGGCCGTTCTCAGGCGCGCGGTGAGTTCGCCGATTCCGAATGGCTTGTTGATATAGTCGTCGGCTCCGAGATCCAAAGCGGCGATCTTCTCAGTCTCCCGGTCGCGCGCCGAAAGCACCAGTATCGGCGTCTTGGACCAGCCCCTGAGGTCGCTGATGACGTCCTTGCCATCCATATCGGGAAGCCCGAGGTCGAGCAGGATGACGTCCGGCGATTGCGTGGCGGCGGCCTTCAATGCGTCCTTGCCGGTTGTCGCTGCGATGACGTCGTATCCCGCGGCCGTCAGGCTCGGCTTCAAAAATCGCAGGATTTGCGGTTCGTCATCGACGACAAGGATGCGCGCGCCAGTCATGTCACGTCCTTGGATGTGTTTTGTTCAGTGGCGCTGTCGTCACCGGCCGGAAGCAGGATCGAAATCTCGGTGCCCTTTCCATTAGCTATCGGACTTTGCGCCGTTATCGTGCCGCCCATGGCCGCAATTATTCCTGCGCAGATCGAAAGCCCGAGACCCGTGCCGGGTTGGCGACCGTCTCCGACATGCGCACGATAGAACTTGTCGAAGATCTTGTTCAACGCCTCGGATGGAATACCGATACCTTCATCGGCGACGACGACGTGGATCGCGCCGCCGGTGGCTAAGGTTATGCTGACGCGGGTCACCGACTCCGGGGGACTGTATTTGTGCGCGTTGTCGAGCAGATTGAACATGACCTGCTCGAGCAAAGCCGCATCGCCGCGAATGAGTGGTAGCTTTGCAGGAATAAACGTTTCTACTCGTCGTGTCGGAAAAGTCTTCTTGGCTCGGGCGACGGCGCCACGAACGGCGTCAGCCACGTCCACCCAGTCGCGTCGGATGTCAAGTACGCCGGTTTCGAGCCTCGTCATGTCGAGGAGGTTGGAAACGAAGGTCGAAAGCCGCGTCGATTCCTCTTCGATGGTCGCCAGAAGATCAGCGCGGTCTTGCTTACGCATGCGATCGCCAAGCTGGCGCAGACTTGTCGCCGAACCGAGAATGGAAGCGAGCGGTGTGCGGAGGTCATGCGAGATCGACGATAAAAGTGCGCCGCGCAATCTCTCGCTTTCGGCAGCGGTCGCAGCCTTGGCGGCCTGCTCGACGAGCCGCGTGCGTTCGATTGCGATGGCGGCTTGGTCGGCGAACGACTGAAGCGCGCTGGCCGTGGCGGAGGGCAGCGCGTCCTCTTCATCTCCGGGCGCGACTCCGAGAACGCCGACGGAACCCGTCGATGCAACCAACGGGCGGAATTGATAGACTGCCGAAGGCATCGTCTCTGTCAGGTGTCCCGCAGGTTCACCGTTGCGATGCGCCCACCGGGCCGCGGCCCAGTCGGCTGTCCCGAGCGTGTCTTCCGGCGGCCAGCTGCCCGCGACGGTGAGTTCGTGGGATTGCTCCAGAAGAATGATCGACTTGCCTTTGACGACCGCGGCCGACTGCGCGGCGAGCAGCCAAAGCACATCATCGATCTTCGTCGCTGCGGAGAGTTTCCCCGAAAATTCGTAAAGCGCCTGCGTGGCTTCCGCGCGCTCGCGCGTGGCGTTTGCCTGCTCGCGAAGGCGGCCGGCCAGACTGCCGGTCGCGGCGGCGACAACGAGAAAAATCAGGAGGCCGAATAGTTCGTACGGCGAGGCGATCGTCAGCGTGTAGCGCGGTTCGATAAAGAAGAAGTTGAACGAAAGAAAAGACAGAACGGCTGCGGCGACAGCGGAGAAAATTCCGAACCGTAGCGCGCAGATGAGAACGGCGAGCAGGAAGACCATCGAGAGATTGGGGAGCCGTGTTATTTGCTCCAGCATCTTCCCCGCGATGACGCCGCCCGCGACGGCAACGACGGCAGCCAAGCCTCCGGACCAGAGTTCGTTGATCTCGGGAAGGATGGACGGCAAATGTAGAGGTGCGGCCGGCGTATCGGGCGCTACGACGGTGACGGACGGCCCTGCGGCTTCGGCGACCAGAGAGGTTGAGAACGATCTTCCCAGCCAACGATCGAAGAAACGTGGCCGCGAGCGGCCGACAATAATCTGCGTGATGTTGTTGCGCTTGGCGTAGGCCAAAACCTCCGACGTCAGGTCCTTGGCGTGAAGACGGACCGTCGTTGCGCCAAGCCGGTCCGCGAGGCGCATGGCTTTTTCCATTTTTCGGATGGAGGCGCGATCCGTCTGTTCGCGTTCGCTCTGCACGACGTGGATCGCGATCCAGTCGGACTTGAGTGCCGCCGCCATGCGCGCCGCAGCGCGCACCACAGTCTCTGCCAACTCATTGTTGCCGACGCAGACCAGGAGACGTTCGGCTGTCGGCCACGGTCCTTCGATGCCTTGCCGGCGGAGCTGAGACAGCATCTGTTCGTCGACGCGGTCGGCCGTGCGGCGGAGCGCCAGTTCGCGCAGCGCCGTGAGATTGCCCATCTGGAAGAATTGATCCATCGCCCGTCGCGCATTATCGGGCAGGTAAACCTTGCCTTCCTTGAGGCGCTGGATCAGCTCTTCGGGCGGCAGGTCGACGACGACGATCTCGTCGGCCCGCTCCAGAACTTTGTCGGGGATGGTCTCGCGCACCGTAATTCCGGCGATACGCTCGACCACGTCGGTCAGGCTTTCGAGATGCTGGATATTGAGTGTCGTCCAGACGTCGATGCCGGCTTGCAGCACGCCCTCGACATCCTGATAGCGCTTGGGATGCACGAGGCCTGGCGCATTCGAGTGCGCGAACTCGTCGACGAGCAGCAGCGCTGGGCGGCGCGCGATTGCAGCGTCGATATCGAATTCCATGAGCGTGCGATTGCGATAGGGGACCGTCCGGCGCGGCAGCACCTCGAGTCCCTCGAGCAACGCGGCGGTCTCGGAACGCCCGTGTGTCTCGACCACGCCGACGACGACATCGAGCCCTTCGTTCTTCAGGGCGCGCGCCGCCGACAGCATGGCGTATGTCTTGCCGACGCCCGGCGCCATTCCAAGAAACACCTTGAGCTTGCCACGCCGTTCATTGGCGGCAAGCTCCAGCAGTGCCTTGGCAGAGGGGCGGCGCGTATCTTCCGGCCGTGAGGTGTTGGCCATGTCCTATCCGGAGCCCGCCCCGAAGGTACGGTCAAGAGCCAAATTGAGCAGCAGAACGTTAATGCGCGGCTCGCCCATGACGCCCAAGGTCGGTTGCCTGGTGTCTTGGGCGATAAGTGCGCGGACGCGATCTGGCGAGACGCCGCGTGCCGTGGCCACGCGTCCGACCTGAAGCTCGGCATAGGCTGGGCTGATGTGTGGATCAAGGCCGCTGCCCGAGGCTGTTACGGCGTCGGCTGGAATGTCGGTTGCTCCTTCTTTGTGCAACTTGGCGACGTCGTTTTTGACGCGCTCCAAAAGCTGTCGCGAAAGCGGTCCGAGGTTCGATCCGGAGGAGGATGAGGCGTCGTAGCCGGATTGGCCCGCTGCCGAGGGACGCCCATGGAAATATCTGTCCGACGTAAACGTCTGGCCGATCAGTCGAGACCCGACGATTTTTCTATCGCGGCTGATCTGGCTGCCGTCGGCTCGCGTCGGAAAAATCACTTGTGTGATACCGGTCAGTGCGAGCGGATAGGCAAGGCCGGTCAAGGCTGTAAAAACGATGAACAGGGTGATCGCCGGGCGGAAATACGACAGCATGCGCAGCACTCCTTAAGCGAGACCGAGAGCCGAGACGGCTAAGTCGACGATCTTGATTCCGATGAACGGGACGATGATGCCGCCGAGGCCGTAGACGAGAAGGTTGCGCCTCAGAAGCGCCGCCGCGCCGATCGGTCGATAAGCGACGCCTGTCAGCGCCAGCGGGATTAGGGCGACGATGATGAGCGCATTGAAGATAACGGCGGAAAGGATGGCGCTCTGCGGCGTCGCAAGAGCCATCACGTTCAGTTTGCCAAGCTCGGGATAGGTGGCAATGAACAGCGCCGGGATAATCGCAAAGTACTTCGCCACGTCGTTCGCGATCGAGAACGTCGTCAGCGAGCCGCGCGTCATCAGCAGTTGCTTGCCGATTTCGGTGATCTCGATCAGCTTAGTCGGATCGCTGTCGAGGTCCACCATGTTGCCCGCTTCTCGTGCGGCCTGGGTGCCGGTCTGCATGGCGACGCCGACGTCGGCCTGCGCCAGTGCGGGCGCATCGTTCGTGCCATCGCCGCACATGGCGATCAGGCGGCCCTTACGCTGCTCGGAGCGGATATAGGCGAGCTTGTCCTGCGGTGTGGCCTCGGCGATGTAGTCATCGACGCCAGCTTCGGACGCGATGGCTGCGGCTGTGACGGGATTGTCGCCCGTGACCATCACGGTCTTGATGCCCATCTGGCGCAGCGCCGCAAAGCGCGTCTTGATCTCTGGCTTGACGACGTCCTTGAGGTGGATGACGCCGACAAGATCCGAGCCTACAGCAACGGCGAGCGGCGTGCCTCCCGTTCGCGCGATCGAATCCACGGCTTGCCGAAATGCCGCCGGAGCATGTTCGATCGACTGGCCGACCTGCGCCAGCATCGCATCGACTGCTCCCTTGCGTATGCAGCGGCCGTCGATGTCGACACCCGAGACGCGGGTTTGAGCGGAAAACGGAATGACCTTCGTCGGGACTTTGTTGCCCATGTCTGGAAGTCCGTAGTGACCGCGCGCCAGCGCCACGATCGAACGCCCTTCCGGCGTTTCGTCCGCGAGCGAGGCGAGGAGCGATGATTCCGCAACGTCGTGCTCCGAGCGGCCAGGGACAGGGATGAAGGCGCTTGCGAGACGGTTGCCGTAGGTAATCGTGCCCGTCTTGTCGAGAAGCAGCGTGTCGACGTCGCCTGCCGCCTCAACGGCGCGACCGGAGGTGGCGACCACGTTGAAGCGAACCAGTCGATCCATGCCTGCGATGCCGATTGCTGAGAGGAGACCACCGATGGTCGTCGGGATGAGTGTGACGAGCAGGGCGACGAGCACCGTCACCGAGACTTCCGTCGAAGAATAATCGGCGATGCCCCAGAGTGTCGTCACCGTAATCAGCAGGATCAAGGTCATGCCGGATAGCAGGATCGACAACGCCAATTCGTTCGGCGTCTTCTGCCGTTCGGCGCCTTCCACGAGGGCGATCATGCGGTCGAGAAATGAGGAACCTGCGACCGCCGTGATGCGCACGATGATCCAGTCGGACAACACGACCGTGCCGCCGGTCACCGCTGAGCGGTCGCCGCCCGACTCTCGGATAACAGGCGCGGATTCACCCGTGATGGCGGACTCGTTGACCGAGGCGATTCCCTGGATGACCTCGCCATCGGCGGGAATCGTATCTCCAGCCTCCACCAGTACGACGTCACCGGCGACAAGATCTTGCGCGGGCTTCGACTCCCACGGATCGTCTTTCGTGTCGTCGGGATGAAGCAGAAGTTTGGCCATCGTATCGCTGCGCGTGCGCCTGAGCGCGTCAGCTTGGGCACGGCCACGTCCCTCTGCGACCGCTTCGGCGAAGTTGGCGAATAGAACGGTGAACCACAGCCAAGCCGCGATCTGTCCGGTGAAGAGAAGGCCACCTCGGCCCATCGCGACATCGCGAATGAAGATCAGCGTGACGAGTGCCGCCACGACTCCTGTCACGAACATGACGGGGTTGCGGACGAGCTTCCGCGGCGCGAGCTTGCGAACAGCATCGACGGCTGCACGGCGGAGAATGGATCGGTCCAGCAATCCGTGAATTACGCGCTTGCTCATTGTCGTCTCCTCAAAACGTCTTGCCGGCCAGCATCAGGAAGTGCTCGACGATGGGACCGAGCGCGAGGGCCGGGAAATAGAGCAGGCCGCCAAGGATCAGGATCACGCCGATGAGCAAGCCGCAGAACAGCGTGCCGTCGGTCGGAAACGTACCGGCAGAGGCAGCCGTATTCGTTTTGGTCGCGATCGAGCCCGCAATCGCCATCACCGGGACGACGTAGGCAAAGCGTCCGAACATCATGGCGAGGCCGAGTGTCGTATTGAACCAGGGCGTATTGGCGTTGAGACCGGCGAAGGCCGAGCCGTTGTTTCCGGTTGCGGACGAGTAGGCGTAGAGAATCTCAGTCAGTCCATGCGGCCCGCTGTTGGCAAGGCTTGCGAGCGCCGTCGGGAGCACGGCCGCAATAGCGGTGAACCCAAGAATGCAGAACGGCAGCACGAGCAACGCCAGCATCGCAAGCTTCATCTCGCGTGCCTCGACCTTCTTGCCGAGGTATTCAGGCGTTCGCCCGACCATGAGACCGGCGACGAACACGGTCAGCAGCGCCATCACGATCATGCCGTAGAGACCGGAGCCGACGCCGCCGGGCAGGATCTCGCCAAGCTGCATCATGAATAGAGGAACGATGCCGCCGAGCGGGGTCAGCGAGTCGTGCATGGCGTTGACGGCGCCGCACGATAGCCCGGTCGTAGCGGCGACATAGAGCGCGGTCAGAGCTTGTCCGAAGCGGATTTCCTTGCCTTCGAGATTGCCGGACGAAGGATCGACGCCTGCTGCCGTGAGCAGCGGATTGCCCGCAGTTTCGGATGCGTAGACCACAGCCGTCCCGACGATCAGCAGCACACCCATGACGGCGAGCAACGTGTAGCCTTGTCGCCGGTCGCCGACCATGCGTCCGAACGTGAACGTAATTGCCGTCGGGATGAGCAGCATGCTCCAGATCGACAGGACGTTCGACCAGACGTTCGGATTTTCGAAGGGATGCGCGGCGTTGGCGTTGAAGAAGCCGCCGCCGTTGGTTCCGAGCTGTTTGATCGCCTCCTGGCTTGCGACGGGGCCGAGTGCAATTGTCTGCTTCGCACCTTCGAGAGTGGTCGCGGAAACACTGGCGGCAAGAGTTTGCGGAACGCCCGAAGCGGCATAGAGGATCGCGACGAAGATCGCCAGCGGCAGCAGAACGTAGAGCGTCGCGCGCGTAACATCGACCCAGAAATTGCCGATTTCACGGATGCCGCTGCGTGCGAAGGCGCGCGTCACCGCAATCGCAAGTGCGATGCCGGTTGCGGCGGAAAGAAAATTCTGAACAGTAAGGCCAGCCATCTGGACGAGATGGCTCATCGTCGTCTCGCCGGCATAAGACTGCCAGTTGGTGTTGGTGACGAAGCTCATCGCCGTGTTGAAGGCGAGGCCGGGTTCGATAGCGGCGAAATTCTGCGGGTCGAGCGGGAGCACATGCTGGAGCCGCATCAACGCATAGAGGAAAAGGAATCCCGCGCCATTGAAGACGAGCATGGACAACGTGTAGGAGAGCCAGTTCTGCTCGGAGCCGGGGTGGATACGTGCAAAGGCATAAAGCGCTCGCTCCACAGGCCGCATAACAGTTGAAAGCGCAGTGCGCTCTCCGGCGAACACACGCGCCATATAGAGACCGAGCGGCCAAGCCGCTGCGAGAACGGCGCCCAGCACCAGCGCAATCTCAAACCAGCCAACCAACGTCATGGATAAGCCCTCCAGGGCCATTAGAATTTTTCGGGCCTGACGAGCGTGTAGACGAGATAGACGCCGAGGCAGATGGCGACGAGAAGCCCGATGACTGGATCGCTCATGGTCGCCTCACAGCCAGCTGCAAAGCTTGGCGTAGCCGACCATCAGGCCGAAGCAACCAAGGCCGAGGAGGAGATAGGCAATATCGAGCATGCGCTCTGCTCCGCTCAGATTGACGAACGACCGGAACATGATGCGAAGGGCATCAAGTCTCGATTGGAAAATCGGGATGCGGGTATAAAGATCGTATAAAGACAGGCGGCGGCGAGATTATTGCAACTCGACCGGTACCAATGACCCGACTGGAAATTGATCCATGGCTCACGCAGACCTCGGCGATGTGTAGCGCTTCGAAAGTACGCGCGACATGAGTTCGACGAGCTCGCCGATGTCTCCCCCTTTCTCCCACGAATAGAGAGACACGACCATCGCCGGTTCCATTCCGAACCCTTTGTGTGGGCGCACCTTGTAGCCCGCAGCCGTCGCGGTTGGCACCACCGACAGGCCCAATCCAGATTCGATGGCAACAAGCACGCTGTTGAGGCTGCTACCCGTAAAAGCGATGTACCAACGGCGGCGCTCGCGCTCGAGACGTTCGAACATGGCTTCACGATAGAGCCCGCCTACCGGAAACGCGACAAGCGGTATCGGGTCTCGCCACTCACGAGGCGCGCTCCTGCTTTCGAACCAGGCGATGGCCTCGGGAAAAGTTGCGCGGTGATCCGCGCTCGCGGTCGGCTCCTTGACGATGATGATGTCGAACTCGCCCGATCTGTAGCGCTTGCTCAGATCGCGGCTGAGGCCGGTCGTAACATCGAGCCGGATTTCTCGATGCCGTGCAGAGAAAGCCGCAAAGACCTGACTCATCGGCAAGGTGACGATGTCGTCGGGGACGCCGATCCGAATGGAAGCGGTACCCCGCGGATCGGATAGCAGCGTTTCGGCTTCGTGCTGAAGCGAGAGGATGCGCCGCGCATAACCCAGCAGCCGCTCGCCCGTTTCTGTCGGACGGGCGGGCCGCGCCGTGCGATCGATCAGATCATGGCCGAGAGCTTCTTCCAGACGCCCGAGCTGCTGGCTGATCGTAGACTGGGTCATATGCAGCCGCTCGGCGGCCGTCGTGAAACTGCCGGTGTCGGCGATGGTGACAAACGCGCGAAGCAGTCGAGGGTCGATCATGGAGAACCATTACAAACATGAATGAAAACCATTCATATATTCCATTTGTAAATGGAGCAATCACGGGTTACCGACGGCGACGGGTCGTGGCGGCGCTTGGTAAGGACTGACGGCACCATGAAAAACGAAACGCACTTCCTCACCGAGGCCATCGAACTTGCTCACGCCAATGTCGAGAAAGGCGGCCGCCCGTTTGGCGCCGTGGTCGTCAGGAACGGCGAGGTGATCGCCACGGGCGTGAACGAAATCCTCAGCACCAACGATCCGACCGCGCATGCAGAGCTGATGGCGATCCGCGCGGCAAGTCAGAAGCTCGTCTCGGCCGATCTCGCAGGCTGTACCGTCTACGCCAGCGGCCATCCGTGTCCGATGTGCATGGCGGCGATGCGTCTCGCCGGTGTGAGCGAGGTCGCATACGCCTATTCCAACGACGACGGCGCGCCATTCGGTCTCTCGACTGCGGCGATCTACGCGGAAATGTCCAGGCCGTTTTCCGAGCAGTCAATGAACATTCGCCATGTTCCGGTTCGTCTGGAGTCGTGTCCCGACCTTTACGCCGACTGGAAGCGGAGACAGGACGAGCGCGCGTAGGATGGAACCGAACGATCAATCATCATCCACGCGTCTGCTTCTGCTTATGATCGTCGCGTTGGTCGGCCTCAATCTAAGGCCGTTCATAACCGGTGTCGGCCCGCTCGCTGACGGTGTGAGCGCGGAAACCGGACTTGGTCTGCAAGGCATGGCGCTTCTGACGCTGGTGCCGATGCTGCTGATGGGCGGCTTCGCTTTCGCAGGTCCATCCTTGCAGGTGAGAGTGGGAGCGCGTTCGGCGATCATCGCGGCGCTCGCCATCCTGGCGCTTGGATCTCTGCTGCGCCTGATCGTGACGACAGGTTGGGAAATGGTGGGCACGGCGGCACTCCTGGGGTTCGGGGCAGCGATTATCCAGGCCGTCTTTCCCGGCATCATCAAGCGGCACTTTCCTCGCAACGTCGGCATCGTGATGGGGCTCTATTCCGCGACGCTGATGGGAGGCGGCGCGCTTGGCGCGCAAACCTCACCGATGATCGCAGATGCCTTCGGCGGTTGGCACTTCGGGCTTGCGTGGCTGGCGATTCCGGCGCTCGTCACCGTGGCCTTGGCCTTCTTCCACCTGCCGTGCGATGGCCGACACGTGCGCAGCAGAAATGTCGTTAGGACTTTGCTCAAGAGACCGCGCGCCTGGTTGTTGATGGCGTGCTTTGGACTCGTCAACGGCGGCTACTCGAGCATCGTAGCTTGGCTCGCGCCATCTTATCAGGGACATGGCTGGAGCAGCGCTGCGAGCGGCAGTCTGCTCGCCGTCATGGCAGTATGCCAGGCGGTTTCCGCTTTGATCATGCCGGCCCTCGCAAGCAGGAGTGACGACAGACGGCCATGGCTATGGCTCACGCTCGCCATGCAGGTAGTGGGGTTTGCCGGGCTTGCGTTCTTGCCCGAGACCGCGCCCCTTGCGTGGGCGGCTATCGTCGGCGCCGGACTGGGTGGATGTTTTGCCCTGTCGATGATCGTGGCGCTCGACCATCTTTCCGATCCGGCAGAAGCGGGCGCGCTGTCGGCGCTCATGCAGGGCGGGGGATTCCTGCTTGCTGCGATTCCGCCATGGATTGTTGCGGTTCTGCACGATTTGACCGGAGGCTTCCTCGCTGGCTGGCTGCTGCATCTCGCAAGCGTCGTTGTCGTGATCGCGCTGACCGTCCGATTGGCGCCGCATACCTATGCGCAGGCCATCCCTCCGATGAATAGGTGATGCGGGCGGGCGCCCAAGCGACGTTAGTCCATCTCATTCGGGGACCATTTAGTATTTTGTTCTAGAATGCACGCAATCGTATCCAGCGTTAAGAAGCGTCATTGCGAATGATTGCTCCGCCCGTCGCTAAATCGCTCGAAAATTCGAGAAAATGGCTGATAATCGGCTTGTGTGCGGCGCAGGGCCTTCTGGTCTATGGCTTAACGAGTGGATCAATTTGGGCTGCTCCCGCTGGGGTAGCAGCAGCGTGTCTTTCGGGCCTGATTGCCATCATTTCGGTTGCGAGGCAGACCGGTACGCCCCGCCGCAGGCTGCAGCAGAAGTCTTACGACGAAACCATCGAGCAGTTCTTCTACGTTTTGAAGTCGGACCAGCACGGCCGGTTCATCGACGCAAACGATAAATACCTTGCGCGGATCGGCTACACACTTCAGGAGCTTTCCGAGCTTCCGACGTCTCGCCGCCGCGCCGGTCATTATGAAACCTCGGCGGTTTCCGAAATGTGGGCCTCGGTCCGCACCGGCAAATCCTGGCGCGGCGAATTCTGCGATCAGGCAAAGGACGGATCGCTGGTATGGATGAGCGCGACAGTGGTGCCGTGTTGGGATGCGCAGGGCAACCTTCAATCGCTAACGACCGTCGGCGTCGACGTCACCGACAAACGCCGTGGGGAGCAAGCGCTGAGAGAGGCGAACTATCAGCTGAAAGCCTTCGTCAAGCACGCTCCGGCAGCGGTTGCGATGTTCGACAACGAGATGCGCTACGTCGCCCACACGGACCGATGGCTGGCAGACTACAATCTCGGGACTAAGGATCTTACGGGACGTTGCCACTACGACGTATTTCCCGAAATTCCCCAGCATTGGAAGCGCAAGCATCAACGCATTCTGGCCGGCGCAACGGAACACTGCGAAGAAGAGAAATTCGTCCGTGCCGACGGCCGCGAAAACATCATCCGCTGGGAGGTCCGGCCCTGGTACCTCCCGGATCAGAGCATCGGCGGCATGATGATGATGACCGAAGAGATCTCCGAGCAGAATAAGATCCGCGACAAGCTCTGGCGGCTCGCGAACCTCGACGTCCTGACGTCGGTGCCGAACCGGCTATCGTTTAACGAACTCATTCATAACGAGATCCAGTTCTCGCAATCGACCGAAGCTCAGTTTGCCGTCGCACTCCTTGACATCGATCGGCTGAAAGAAATCAACGATACGCTCGGCCACGATGTCGGTGACCAGATGCTGAAGCAGCTGGCGTCGCGTCTGAAGGATGTCTTGGCCGGCTTGGGCACTATCGCGCGTTTGGGGGGCGATGAATTCGCCGTCCTGATCCGCGGCGACAATCCGCAAATCGTGGCCGCTTTGGATGCAGTACAGGGGGCATTGAAAGAACCATTGGCAATCGGCGACACGCGTCGCACCTGCACGATCAGCATCGGCGTCACCAAATTCCCGGCAGATGCCACAAACGCTGGCGACCTCCTGAAAAACGCGGATCTCGCGCTTTATCGCGCCAAATCGGAGGGGCGTGATCGCATCATCCACTTTGATCCCAGCATGCGTAGTGCTCTCCGCCGAAGAGTCGAATTGCAGCAGGAAGCGCGCCAGGCGCTGGAGACCGGCCAATTCATCCTCTACTTCCAGCCCGTTGTTCCGGTCGATCCGAAGCAGCCGCTGTCGTTCGAGGCATTGTTACGTTGGAAACACCCGGTGCATGGTCTGCTTGCCCCAGGCAGCTTCGAAGAGGTGCTGGAAGATCCAAGGCTCGCGGCGTCGGTCGGAAGCTACGTCATCGAGATGGCGATCCGGCAGGCCGCGGCATGGATAGCGGAAGGCAGGGACTTCGGGCGCGTGGCGATCAACGTGCTGTCTGCAGACTTTTCCTTGGGCTGTCTCGCGAAGCGCCTGCAGACAACCCTTGCTCACTATAATGTGCCTGCAAGCAAACTCTGCATCGAGGTGACCGAGCGGGTTTTCCTCGGGGCCGGCGTGACGAACATCGCGGAGGCAATGCACTGCATCAACGACCTAGGTGTCGAGGTCGCCCTTGACGATTTCGGGACGGGTTATGCATCGCTGACGCATCTCAAGGCGTTCCCGATCGACCGCTTGAAGATCGATCGATCCTTCGTCCAGGACATGCATGAAAACAACGACAGCTTGTCAATCGTGCAGGCCATCGTTCAGCTCGGGCTGAGCCTGGGTCTGCGTGTCACTGCCGAAGGCGTCGAGAACCAAGACCAGTTCGTTCTTCTGCAAAGCATGGGTTGCGGCAGTTTCCAGGGCTTCTATTTCTCGCCCCCGCGCTCGGCTGAGGAAATCTCGAATTTGGCGGTTGGCGATTTTGCGGCGCGCCGATCCGCAGCGCACGTTCTTGGCTAACGCGTTGAGACCGCGCCTATAAGAAGCTTTGCTCGCGACGTGGATGCTGCTGCAGTCAATTTTGTGCTGCCCGGACGATTTCTAATTTCTCTGCCGGATCGAACGGGTAAAATCCATTTCAAATCCTGGCCGATCATTGTGCCGGCCCCGGGACCGATGAGTAGAGCCGATGAAATGGATGCTGATTGAGCGCAAGCCGGACGTCGTTTATTCCGGAGGTCAGGAAGTCTATCTGGGTACCGCCGATAACTCGGTCTCGGACGTCGACCAGGCGATGACGTTTGCGACGAGGCAGGAGGCGGAGGCGCACCGGCGTACGCTGAAACACCGCTATCATTGGGTCGCGATCACCGTTCCGAAATAACAATACGCATCCGGAACACCGTTAAGCGGAACCGAAGACGAGGTGTCGTGTTGTGATCCGAGGAAGTTTTTACGGCATTCCCGTGCTATAGTTCCCCTAGTGTATTGCGTTCCAGGGAGTAAGTCATGGCCACCGCGCGGTCCTTCTGGAAGGGGCATCTTCGCCTGGCGCTTGTCACCATCCCGATCCGGCTCGTCAGCGCGACGGCATCCGAAGATAAGATCGCGCTGCACCAGGTCGATCGCAAATCGAAGCAACGCATCCGCTACCAGAAAGTGGCAGGCGAGACCGGCAAGGTGGTACCGCAATCCGACATCGTGCAGGGCTATGAACTCGACGACGGCAGCTACGTGCTGTTTGAATCCGGCGAACTCGATAAGCTCAAACTGTCGACGCGCCACACCATCGAGCTGACCGAATTCGTCGACGCGTGCTCGATCGATCCGCTCTATTTCGATAACCCCTATTACGTGCTTCCGGATGGCGACGTCGCGGAAGAAGGCTATCGCATCATTCGCGATGCGCTGAAATCGGCAAAGAAATACGGTGTCGGACAATTGACGATGCGTGGCCGCGAAAATCTGATCGCGATGAAGCCGAGCGGCGAAGGCCTGATGGTTGAAACACTGCGTTACGCCAACGAGGTGAGGGATGCCGACGAGGTCTTCTCCGATATCGGGAAGGGTAAGCTGAGGCCCGAGCTGATCGAAATGGCGAAGCAACTCATCGACGAGCGCACGCGTAAATTCGAGCCCGGCGATTTCAAGAACCATTACGCCGAAGCGCTTCGCAAACTCGTCAAGGACAAGGTCGAGGGCGGAGAATCGACGGAAGTCGGCGGCGGCGACGAGCGCCCGGCAGGCGGCACGGTCATCGATTTCATGGACGCCCTCCGCCGCTCGACAGGAAAAGCGCCAGCAAAGAGCGGGCGCTCATCCACGAAGACGGCGGCGTCTCACCAGAAGCGCGAACCGGCGAAGCGCAGCAAGCCGCGGTCAAAACCGAAAAGCCGGGCGCGCGGCTAAGCACGGCCCGTTATCTTACGTCAGATCTTTGGGGATTTGATAACAGGGCGTCGGACCTCCGTCGCGGGCTTGTCTTCGCGCAGCCCCTTGAACGCCGCGTGCCGCAATAGGTTATCTGCCGTCCATGCTCGATATTCGATTTGCGCGACGACGATCGGCTCGACCCAGATGACGCCCTTTCTCTGCACGCCCGTCAGTTGCGATGCGAACGGTGGCGGGGCGCTCTGTAGCGGCTTCAATTTGCGCATGAGCGCCACCGCCGTCTGCTGCGTGAAGCCCGTCCCGACACGCCCGGCATACACCAGGTGTTTCCGCTCGAAATACCCGACGACGAGCGCACCGACCGCATTCTCTGCTACATTGGAGACGACGTAGCCGAGGATCACAAACTCATCGACCTGGAAGCATTTGCTCTTCAGCCATTCATCATGACGGCCCGAGCGATAGGGCCTGTCGGCGCGTTTCGTGACGATGCCTTCGAGCCCGAGCCGACAGGCTTCCGTCAGCATGCGCGCACCGTCTCCCGCAAGATGATCGCTGTAGCGGATTTGGTGGGTTGTCTGATCCGCGAGCAATTGGCGAAGCAGGTCTTTGCGGTCGAGGAGCGTAGCGGGCATCAGATTGAAGCCGTCGAGATGCAGAAGATCGAAGCACTGAAAGACGAAGCGTTCCGAATGCGCCCCCTTCAGCGCCGCCGCCAGCTCCGTAAAGCTCGAATGCCCGGAACTGTCCTCGACGACCAGCTCTCCGTCGATCAGCGCCTTGCCATGATGCAGCTTCCGCAACGATGCGGGGATCGTGCCGAAGCGCTGGGTCCAGTCGAGCCCGCTCCGCGTGATGAGCTTGACATCGCTGCCATCGATGCGGGCCTGAATGCGATAGCCGTCGAACTTGATCTCATGCACCCAGTCGTCGCCCTCTGGCGGCGCCGCGACGAGCGTCGCAAGGCATGGCTTGACGAAGTCCGGAAGCGCGCTCTTGACGGCATCCGCAATGGAACTTGGAGAAAGTGTGCGATCTCGCGGCTTCGTTGTCGTCCGCGCTGCCGTTGTTCGCGCTCGCGACTTCATGACCGATCCTCCGCGCTGCGTCACTGGCCGAGCAGCGACTTGATCGCGGCCCGGAGCGGTCGCTCGGACGAGCAATAGTCTTCCCAAGCCTTGGACTTCGCGATGAGATCGGGAACCGTGTGAACGGTAAAGCGCTTCGGATCGAGGCCCTTGCGAACCTGGCTCCATGTCAACGGCATCGAGACGGTCGCTCCAGGCCGGGCGCGTGGCGACAGCGGCGCAACGGCGGTCGCCATGCGATCGTTGCGGAGGTAGTCGAGAAAAATGCGCCCCTTGCGCAGCTTCTTCGTCATCTTGATCACGTAGGCGCGCGGATCATCCTCGGCCATCTGCTGACAGATTGCGGCCGCGAACATCTTCGCTTCCTTCCAGCCGACGCCGTCGCCGCGACGCGGTTTCAACGGCGTCACGACGTGCAGGCCTTTGCCTCCGGTCGTTTTGCAGAAGGCGATAAGGCCGACGTTCTCCAATCGCTCGCGCAGTTCGTTGGCGGTATCGACGACGCGCGAGAATTCGACATCCGGCCCCGGATCGAGATCGAACACCAGACGACCCGGCACATCGGGCTCGAACGGTTCGCAATTCCACGGATGAAATTCCAGCGCCGCAATCTGCCCGAGTGCTACGAGGCCATCGACACTGTTGACTTCGATGTAGGGCTCGCGATCGCCGGAGACACGAACGAGATCGATTTCAGCCGACATGCCGCGCATGGCGCGGCGCTGAAAGAACATCTCGCCTTCTATGCCGTCCGGCGCGCGGATGACGGAACAGGGCCGGCCCTTGATGTGGCCGAGCATCCAAGGCCCGATCGTTTCGAGATAGTGCGCGAGATCGAGCTTCGAAATAGCGGCGCCATCTGCGGCGGGCCACATCTCTTTGTCGGGGCTTGAGATCGTGATCCCGCGAACGATGTTCGGCCCATGATTGCCTTTGTTGGCGGCCCGCTTCGTCGATTTTGCGGCCTTGCGCAGAGGCGTGCGGCGCAGTGGGGGAGGCTCCTTGTCGTCTTCTTCGGCGCGCCCATCGGCGCGGTTCGAATTCCAGACGGCATCGGGCTTCGCAGCCGCACGGCGCTTCAGAATGAAGGGCTCCGGGCCTTTGCCGCGTCCAGCCGCGATGTCATTCATCGTTCGGTTTGAAGCAACCGAACGGTCCTCCGAAAGAATGCTGTCGCCTTCACCGGGCTTCGCAGTTTGATCGCGGTGCTTGATCAAAAGCCAGTTCGTGCGCCTGTTCCCGGCGCGATCGTTCTTCATGCGCACGAGCACCCAGCTTCCCTCGAGCTTATCTCCGACGAGAACGAATTTCAGATCGCCTTTACGCAATTGCTGCTCGGGACTCTCCTCGCCGAGCGGTGCCCAATATCCGCGATCCCAGACCATCACGGTGCCGCCGCCGTACTGGCCTTTCGGGATCGTGCCTTCGAAGTCGCCGTAATCGAGCGGATGATCCTCGACCTCAACGGCGAGGCGCTTGACTTTGGGATCTAGCGACGGCCCCTTCGTGACGGCCCATGATTTGAAGACGCCGTCGAGTTCCAGGCGCAGATCGTAGTGCAATCGCGTCGCGTCGTGTTTCTGGATGACAAAGCGGCGATGCTTGGCCGGACGAACCGCCGCCGACCCACTCGGCTCCGCCGTCTTCGTGAAATCACGCTTGGCGCGATATTCGGAAAGCTGTTTGGTGGCCATCCGTGTCGTCTCCGCAAAGATCTTGAGGAGCTTAGACGCGCGCTGCCCTATTCGCCAGCGCATCCCCGAAAATGAAGAAGCCGCCGGGGAGTCGTAAAGGCTCCCGGACGGCCCAGCACCTCTCGGCGCCTAACACACGTTGGTACATGCGTCTGATTTATGAACGGCTTGGCGCGTCGGATGGTTCCTTGCCGCCGTTCAGGTATGGGACAAATCTGCCGCGCCAGCTCTCATCACCGAGGCTTTGAGTTCGTCATGACCGGCGCGGGTGTTGGTCATGGCCGCGAGAACGTGCCGGGCCAAGCGCTCGCGCAGGATAACGGCACTTGGACCGTTGCGCACATCGCCCGGCAGCAAAGTCCAGACTTCATTGAGGACACTTTCGGCGCGTTCGAGATCTTCCGGCCCAAAGACATTAAACCCTGAGGACATTGTCATTACTCGCGCAATAATCGCATGAGTCATAATGCACGGACGCGTG
The DNA here is from genome assembly GCA_035547255.1 of Hyphomicrobium sp. Lineage (GTDB taxonomy): Bacteria > Pseudomonadota > Alphaproteobacteria > Rhizobiales > Hyphomicrobiaceae > Hyphomicrobium_B. Next base: position 41,905 of record DASZVX010000156.1, on the reverse strand, counting down.
GGATTAGAAATCCGCGAAGTCCCAACTACGAGATCAACGGGGAGTGGGAACATATTACATCAATGGGAGTTTGGCTGTCGAATGAGTAATTGGTGATGTTTTAGTCATAAGGGTAGGGGAGTGAGCCCATGAACGGATTGTCCCGCGAGACGCGGCTCCAGATTATGCTGAGTGACGAAGAACTCGCAGCAATCGACAATTGGCGCTTTCAGCAACGCATGCCCAGCCGCGCTGCCGCGATACGCCAGCTCCTGAATGTAGGCCTTCGTGTGAAACAGGAGGAAGGCGCGGTGAAGCCTATGAGATCGCAGGATTATGGGCTGCTGGGTTCTGAAGAAGAATAAGCGGAATTGCGAGCATTCACAGGGCCTGAATGACCATTGCGACGCTCGCTAACGCCATCACGACGGCGGTCGCCCAACCGAGGTAGCTGAGCCAGCCTCCGACCTTGAATTGTCCCATGACCCTGCTGTCGGCCGCAATCAGCATCATGATAACGATGATCGGAACTGCGACAAGCCCATTGATCACGGCGCTATAATAGAGGGCCTTGATCGGGTTCATTCCCGAAAAGTTGATCGCAATGCCGACGAGAGTCGAAAGCGCGATCATGCCGTAGAATGCACGGCCTTCCGTTGGGTCGAGCGACAATCCGACTTTCCATTTGAGCGCTTCGCCGAACGCATAAGCGGCTGAGCCCGCCAGCACCGGGATGGACAAAAGCCCCGTGCCGATGATCCCGAGCGCAAAGAGGCCGAAGGCAAGCGAACCGCCGATCGGCTTCAACGCTTCGGCGGCCTGAGCCGAGCTTTCGATGTCGGTGACACCGGCCGGATGCAGCGTCGCGCCGACGGTGATGATGATCGACATCGCGACGATATTCGAAAACGCCATCCCGACGAGTGTGTCGAGACGGATGCGCTCCTCGGCCGACGGCGCTTGCCGCGGGCTTTTCAGAAGCGGCTCCCGCCGCGGGATCTCGTGAATGTCTTCGACCTCTTGCGACGCCTGCCAGAAGAAGAGGTAGGGGCTGATCGTCGTTCCGAATATCGCGACGATGGTTTCCCAGTAGTTCGGACTGGAGGAGAAATTCGGGACGAGCAGGCCTTTCGCGACATCGCCCCATGGTATGTCGACGACGAACATCGTTGCGATATAGGAGAACAGTGCAATCGTCAGCCACTTCAGAACGGCGACGTAGCGGGTATAGCGCATGAAGATTTCCATCAACGTGCAGACGATCCCGAACGCGACGACATAGAGAAGCCTCGGCCCGCCGATGAGAAGCGCAACGGCGTCGCCCATGGCGCCGAGGTTTGCACCGATGTTGACGATGTTCGCCATGAACAGCAGGCCCACGAGCCCATAGACAACCGGAGGCGGATAGTGGGGGATGATGTTCCCTGCGAGGCCTTTGCCGGTCGTGCGCCCGATCCGGGCGCTGATCTCTTGCACGGCCGCCATCAACGGATAGGCAAGCACCATCGTCCAGAGCAATCCGAACCCGAAAAGCGCTCCGGCTTGTGAGTACGTTGCAATGCCGCTTGGATCATCGTCGGAAGCGCCCGTTATCAGTCCCGGGCCGAGAATCTTGAACAGGCGCGGTTTGCTTGGGCCGACGGCTGGATTTCGTTCCGCGTCGGAGACGGGCATGGAACCACCGCTTGTGACTTATGGAGGACGGACAATGAAACGCCCCGTGATTGCGCCTTGTTCCGGGTTCGCACATCGCGAAGCAGCGGGCGTTGCCGGAACTGGCCGCTGAACTTTGCGGTTAATCAATCAAGGCGTTGAAACACGCCAATACAGCTAGGAGCCGATCAATGAACAGGAAGATCATCATCGCGTCAGGGGCAGCCTTGCTCCTGGCACTTGGCGGTGCGATCGCCGACGCAAGACCCATGGGCGGCGGCGGCGGAGGAGGAAATTTTGGTGGAGGGCATTTTGGCGGCGGAGGCGGACCCCACTTTGGGGGAGGCGGTGGAGGTGGCCCGCACTTCGGTGGTGGAGGTGGACGCTCGAGCGGCTTCCACGGCGGTAACTTCGGCGGCCGTTCGTTCCGCAGCGGGCCTTCATTCAGCCCAGGACGAAACTTCGGCGCCGGACGCGGAATGCGCGGATCTCGCAATTTCGCGTTTCGGGGTCCCGGCAACAGATGGAACGGCGGCTGGCGCCACGGTGGGCGCCACCATCATCGCGGCAGGGGCATCTTTATCGGCGCGCCATATTTCGACGATTATGGATATTATGATTACGGCTACTACGGTGACGATTGCGGGTGGCTCTATCGCAGAGCGGTTAGCACCGGCAGCCCATATTGGTGGCGCCGTTACACCCTATGTGCGGACTGAGAACGTGTGAAGATCGCACGTATCCGATCGCCGATAGAGACAGCAAATAAAAAGGTTCCGGGCGATGGCCCGGAACCTTTCCACTTATTCTATCCACCTCGGTTACTCACCGGACGTACCGGTTCCTGTTCCTGGCGGCGAGGTCGGAGCTCTTGCACCAGGATTGCCACCGGTCGCCGGATCGTTCGGAGTTCCAGTTGAGGGGCCCGGCTGAACATTCTGATTGGTGTTCGGATCAGCAGGAATTCCCGCCGGCGAGTTCACGCCCGTTTCACCCGTGCTCGCGCCTTCGTCGGCTGGAGCTGTTGTAGACGGCGCCACGGCTGGAGGATTCTGCATCGTCTCGGGATTTTCATTGGTCGTCTGCGCCATTGCACCGACGGATCCGATTGCCGCCAATGCTGCCGCTGCAGCCGCGGCTTTCAAAATCTTCATACGTGGTCTCCTTGTTTGGATGCTCCAGTCATCAAAACCCAGCGTTCGAAGTCTTGGTTCCGGAGAAAGTCCCTCTCGCCGTTCAGTGTTCCGCTCTCTGACTCCAGCATCGGTCGATAGACATCGTTCATCCGAGGAACCCGCTGTGCCGTATGGCGTTTTCGAAGAGTGACGCCCGAGGATGTTCAGCATGAAGACGGAATCGGTAACCCTTACAAAACAAGAACTCGCAGAAGCCATCACCAGTCCGGTATCGGTGTTTGATTTTCCGCTCGAGGTCGTGGCATGCCCTGGACTCTCACGAGAACAGAAGATCGAGATCCTGAAGCGCTGGGAGCTTGATGCGCGCGCCCTTCAACGGGCAACGGATGAGAACATGGGCGGCGGCGAGCCGCCGCTCTTGGATGAGGTCAACAGAGCCTTGATGATGCTCGATCCGCAGAACGCTGTGCCAGACAGCTTCGGATCTGCGCCGACCAAGATTTGAGAAAGCTCTTCTTCGAATGAGAAAAAGGGCATCCGCGAGCCATGGCTCGCGGATGTCTGAATTGCCTGCTCTTCGCGTCGCTCAGTTGTGGCGCGCTTCAAGATCCCAGTAGCTCGGCGCGCCATAGTTGGCGTGGAGTTGTTGCTCGATTTCCCGGTCTCTGAGCGACAGGGGATCGAGATCCGGAGACATCTTCAATTGCTGCTCGGTCACGCCCGTTATGTATCCATTGAGTTCCGGGTCCCACTTCAGCGACGTCCACGGGATGACGTAGCTGCTTTTACCGAGGCCGAGAAAACCGCCGAAGCTCAGAATGGCGTAGCGAACTTTCCCTGTCGTCGTATCGACGATCAAGTCGTCCACCTCGCCGATCTCTTGATGCGATAGCCCGTAGACGGACGTTCCGGGCACCTTGCTCGTCTCCAGCATTGTTGTTTCAGGATGCATTGTCGCCTCCGCTAGTGTTCAATTCTTGCGAGCTGCCGTTTTGGTACGGCAGAAAATCAGTGCTGCGGTCGCGCCTCTGGAAAGTTACGCGCGACCGCCAACATCAATTGCGATCGCGAGCGTCAGGTGCTCTGCCACGTCCACTCAGGAGCTTTTTTCAGAGCTTCTTTCGTGGTGTCGAGCGTAATGACATCATTGCCGTTGGAGTCGCGATCGATCTTCAAGGACTTGAATTGCACCGCGACCTGATGCTCGCCCATGCCGAGGAAGCCGCCGACGCCGATCACCGCCGCGGAAGCCGATCCATCATTCGTGAGAATGATTTCGTTGATGTCGCCAATCGAGTCGCCGGCTTTATTGCGCACCTTCGATCCGACGAGCTTGCTGGTGCGCCATTCACCCTGTTGATGCGAGTACCACTGCGGAGCCATCGCATCGTTCGGCGTTGTCGCTTTCGGTTCGGAAGTCGTCGCGTTCGGAGTATTCGGAGTGCCCGACGGGGAAGGGTTCGTTATGGTTTGCGCATACGCAACCGTTGCCAACGCAGGCACGGCTGCGACCGTCAAAAGACCTTTGAGATTCATTCGGTGTCCTCTCCTTGTGAGTGAAGGCTTACATCGCCGAACGAACACCGCATTCGCTCGTGGGAAGGCCTTCATGTCTGGCGGTCAAACTCCTCGCTGCACTGAGGGTTCCCGGAAAAGAGAAGGAACTGGCGGTCGGTTCGTCCGGTTTAACAAGCACTTCGCTATCGCGTTGAGGTGCGTTCAAGCGCGTGTGCGTTGCGGTTGGCAACAGTGGACATACGGACATGGCACGCGAAGAAAAACATGCAAAGGAGACGGCAGAAACGGGGCGGCGTATTCAGGCTGAAGTCGATCTCGTCGACAAGCGCGCTAAGTCTGAATCGAAATCGACGAAAGCGCCGATGCAGGCCGGCGAGCGCAAGTATCCTTCAAAGTTTCCGGCGCAGCATCAGAGAAAATCTGGCAGCGAAGAGGTACTTGAGCCGAAGCCGATGTTCGAAGCTCCAGGCTATGAAGGTTCGGCAAAACTTAAGGACATGGTGGCCTTGATCACCGGCGGCGATTCCGGGATAGGCCGCGCCGTGGCGGTGCTCTTTGCGCGCGAAGGCGCGGATGTCGCGATCTGCTACCTGGAAGAGCGGGACGATGCATTCGTAACGAAAGCGGCAGTCGAGAAGGAAGGCAGGCGCTGCATTCTCATACGAGGCGACGTTTCAAATTCGGAATTCTGCACATCGGCAGTCGAGAAGACCGTCGAGGAACTCGGCAAGCTCGACATCCTTGTCAACAACGCTGCCTTCCAGCAGCACACATCTGACATTCTTGAGTTGACGGCCGAGCACTTCGATCGCACGCTGAAGACCAACCTCTATGGCTACTTCTATATGGTGCGTGCCGCCGTCCCGCATATGAAGCCCGGCTCTTCGATTGTGATGACGGGATCGGTCACGGGCATCGAGGGCAGCAAGGAACTTCTCGACTATTCGATGACCAAGGGCGGCATCCATGCATTTACACGCTCGCTCTCGTCGCAGCTCATCGACAAGGGCATTCGAGTCAACGCGGTTGCGCCTGGGCCCGTGTGGACACCGCTCAATCCGGCGGATCGCCCGGCGGAGGCCGTGACGAAGTTCGGCACGACGTCGGCGATGCGGCGTGCGGCACAGCCCGAAGAGATCGCGCCGGCGTTTGTGTTCATGGCCGCGCCCTGTTGTTCGAGCTACATCACAGGCGAAATCCTTCCCGTCATTGGGGGATACGGAGCCTGAGAGGCGGCGCAAAAAAGCGCCGAACCTGGAGGGTTCGGCGCTCAAGTCGCAGACAGGGTCGTCTTGGGTGTTAACGTGGTTCGGGACGGTGTCCCGGTCAGTCAGAACGTCGGAGATATGGTCGCGGGTCTCCTTACGGTACGCCCGTATCTCAAGCGTTGGTCGAATAGGTCCTGATGCAACCGGATTTCATCGGTCGCCTTGACGTGGAGGTCGTTTGTCAGACGGCGCAGGCATCCGCGCTCGCACAAAAGCCCCTGAGTTGGGCGCCCGAAATCGGCAGTATCAGCGTTCCATGCCTCATAAAGGACGGCCCCCGCAGCGGCAATTCCACCGTAGACCAAGGCAGAGGCTGAAGGCGTCGGGCCGCGCTCTGTTGCGTGGTAGGCCAGGAATGAGGACAAGGCGGTAAATGCCTCGGCACCCCAATCCCGGGACCGCGCGATGCAGGAACGGACGCGCGGAAAGTAGCCTCGGATCTGCGCGATGTCGGCGTTTCCGAGGCGATGATCGACGTAAGTCATCGAGTTCGAATTCTCCCCCCTGAGCAGAATACTCGCACGCTCTTCCCCAACAGCCGGAACGCGTCCGCGTCCTTCGAGTTCCCCGGTGTTGGAGAGAATTTTCAGAAAATTAGGCTCGCCTGATTCTTTGGCGCCGATATGAGGCGTGGATTGGGATCGACAAGCCGGAAGCCGGGAGATAAGGAGTCGTGCGCGACTCGCGTCGCGGTCCCGTAGTTCAATGGATAGAGCGTCGGAATTCGACTCCGAAGGTTGCAGGTTCGAGCCCTGCCGGGATCGCCATCAAAAGCATATTTCGGCGTGCCCCCATCACCGGGCAAAGCCTCATGAATGCTTAACCAGCGGTCGTATTTCGAGGTGCTCGTTATAGCCGCGTCGTGAATACGAGTTATAGTCGGCGCGCCGATCGGCACATTACATGCGTTTTGTAACGAGTGTGCATCATGATGGTGCCCGTCCAACTCGCCCGCGCAACCTGTCGAGCTTGGCTTTGGCTGCTGGTGGCGATGCTACCGGAGTTGGCTCCGTTGGCGCCTCCGGCTGCCGCGGACGACATAAGCGGACCCCAGGCGGCGATATGCACGAGGCTCGCGTCGGACGCACTCGAGGATTTCGACAGCGAAGACCGCCAGGCAATCGTCGATTTCTATTCCCGACGCGACTGCAGGCCGCTCTGGGTCGACGAAAGAGGAACCACGCGCGCCGCCGAACTCGCGATCGCCGAGATGCGCCGCGCCGACGACTGGGGAATGAAGTCTGCCGATTTTCCGTTTGTCGCGCTCGATCAGCCGAGAAACGATGGGCAATGGTCAGGCGAGCAGACGGCCGATGCCGAGTTCGAGATCACGGCATCCGTCCTGCGTTACGCGCATCAGGCGCAAGGCGGGCGCATTCCTGATCCGGAGAGCCAACTCTCGTCCTATCTCGACCGGCGGCCGTTGCTGTCGAGCGCCCAGGATATTCTGGATCAAATTTCGCGGACGCCGAATCCAGACGCCGTATTGCGCGCGTTCCAGCCGTCCGCAGATCAATTCCTGAAATTGAAGGCGCTGCTCGCGACCCTGCGCGGCAAAGAGGCCGGTGCGCCGCAAGATATCCAGATCGCAAAACGCGGGCCGACTCTGCAGCGCGATACCAAGAGTCCCGAGGTTGCAACTCTGAAAAAGCGCTTCGGTATTGCGTCGGCTCCGGGTGAAGAAACCTCGTTCGACGCAGCGCTCGTTGCTGCCGTGAAAAAATTCCAGGCTTCCGCTTCCTTAGAGGCCGACGGATTTGTCGGTCCGGCGACGCGCGCTGCACTTGCGGGGGACGGCTCGGAAAACAACGCTGACAAGATCACTGCCGTCATTGCCAATATGGAAGAATGGCGATGGATGCCGCGGTCTCTCGGCGCGACACACGTCTTCGTCAACGTTCCCGCATTTTCAATTCGGCTGACGAAAGACGGGAAGAGCATTTTCGAAGATCGTGTCGTGGTCGGCACGGCGGCAAAACAGACACCGATCTTCTCGAAAAACATGAAGACGATCGTCTTGAGGCCCGAATGGAACCTTCCGGACTCGATCAAGCTGACAGCACTGCTGTCGGGACGGTCGATCGAGCAGCAGGGCTACATCGTCATGCGCAATGGTCACACGGTCGACAGCACCCGTGTGAATTGGGCGAAAGCCAAATTGAGCGAATATACATTCTATCAGCCGTCAGGCGACGACAACGCCTTGGGTCTCGTCAAGTTCCTTTTCCCGAACAAGCACTCGGTCTATCTGCACGATACGCCGTCGCGGTATCTCTTCGATGAACGCGTGCGTCTGTTCAGTCACGGCTGCATGCGCGTGCGCAATCCTCAGGTTTTCGCCCAGGACATTCTCGATATCGATCGCGGTCAGGGCGCGCTCGATGTCAAATGGCTCGTTCGCAAGGGCCCAAAGGACAACAACGTCACGCTCGATACGCCGATCCCGGTGCATGTCGGCTACTTTACGGTGTGGGTCGGCGACGATGGCAAGCCGCAATATTTCAAAGACTACTATGGTCACCAGAAGCGCATCACGCTGGCGCTGGCAGGCAAGTGGAAACAGATCGACGTCGGCAAGGACCACTTGGCAGCGGTCGACACGTCGATGTTGAAAGAGGTTCGTTTGCGCGGCGGCGCGCGCTCGAAAAAAAGCCGTGACGACTTCGATCCGCCAATGGGCGTCACGAGCAATTTCGGATCAGCCGGGTACGAGCGTTACAACAACACCGTCGGCGACATGATCCGCAAAGCGCTCGGCTTCTGACCTGCTGCGTATTGAATTATGAGGTTTTGAGTCGCGCAAATCCGGCGTCGAGATCGCGGATGAGATCTTCGACCGCTTCGAGCCCGATGTGAAAGCGTAGCGCAGGTCCAGGCCCCGTCCATTTCGTCGCCGTGCGATAGCTCGTCGGATCGAACGGGATGACGAGGCTTTCATAACCGCCCCATGAATAACCCATCCCGAACAGCGTCAGCCCATCGAGAAATGCGGCCAGCGCATCTTCGGAAACGGGCTTCAGAACCGCCGTGAACAATCCGCTCGCGCCCGAGTAGTCGCGCTTCCAGATTGCGTGTCCCGGATCGCTTGGCAAAGCGGGATAGAGAACGCGATCGACCTCGGGCCGCGAAGAAAGCCATTCGGCAACTGCGAGCGCCGATTTCTGATGCCGTTCGAGACGAACGTCGAGCGTCCGAAGCCCGCGCAGGCCGAGATAGGTTTCTTCCGAGCCGGGGCAGGTTCCGAGCGCTTCTTTGGCGTGATCGAGCAAGCGCGCCGCGCGCGCGTTCGCCGTCACCGCGCCGAGCATGGCGTCCGCGTGACCGACGATATATTTCGTCGCCGCCTGGATCGAGACGTCGGCGCCAAGCGCCAGCGGTTTGGAAAAGAGCGGCGTCGCCCAGGTGTTGTCGGCAAGAACCCAGATGTCGCGAGCGTGCGCCGCCGCAGCGATCGCCGGAATGTCCTGCATCTCGAACGTCTGCGATCCCGGGCTTTCGACCAGGACGAGGCGCGTGTTCGGGCGGAAGAGCTTGGCGATGCCGGCGCCGGCAAGCGGATCGTAATAGGTCGTCTCGACGCCAAGCCTTTTCAGCATGCGATCGGCAAAGGCGCGTCCCGGCTGGTAGGCGCTGTCGGTGAGTAGGATGTGATCGCCTGCAGAGACGAACGCCAGAATGGCTGTCGAAACTGCGCCGAGGCCCGATGAGGTTAGGATTGTGACGGCGCCGCCTTCGAGATCGGTGATGGCGTCTTCGAGAGCCCGGGTCGTCGGCGTGGCACGCCGCCCGTATGTGTAGGGCTGCTGCCGGGACTTGATGGCGTCGAGGGTTTTGTAAAGAACCGTCGAGCCCCGATAAACTGGCGGATTGACGAAGCCGTGGTGCTCGAAGGGGTCTCTTCCGAGGTGAACGACCTTTGTTTCCGGCCGTGCCGCCCCGTGGGAACGATCGTCCTTGTCAGTCATGTCTTGCGTCTCCGGGGGCACGTTTGGACCTCGTGGCGCAAGTTTCGAGCGCGGTCAAGGCCTTGACCGTCACGCTCTGGCGCGGGATGTGTGGGTTCCCAGCGATCGGGATGATTAAGGCAGCCGTGAATCGGCGGCCGCATTTGTTGCTTCACGACGATCCTATTGATTGAACGCTCGGTGAACGGTCCGCCGGAAAGTGCAGATGAAAATTGGATTAAGGTGCATGGCGCTGGCCTTGGCCATCGGGTCGATGGTTGCCGGATTTTGTGCTCCGGCCTGGAGCGAAACCAGCGTCCTCGATGCCATTCGCAAGCGTGGCCAAGTCGTCTGTGGCGTCAGCGATCATGCACCGGGGTTCAGCGAGGTGAGTGGCAGCGGAACCTGGAGCGGCCTCGACGTCGAATTCTGCTCTGCCTTGGCAGCCGCGGTCTTGGGCAACAAGGACTCGGTCAAGTTCCTGAGCTTGATGCCGAGCGACAAATTCAATGCGCTGCGCGACAATGAAATCGACGTTCTGATGGGCGCGACGGCTTGGACGCTGACGCGCGATACCGAGCTCGGGGCGCGCTTCGCTGCGGCGCTCTACTACGATGGGCAAGGCTTCATCGTGCCGCGCAATCATTCGATCTCAAGCGTGCTCGAGCTGTCCGGCGCGTCGATTTGCGTGCTGCCGGGATCGGCGGATGAAATCGCGATTGCCGATTATTTCGGCGCGCGGAAAATGCGCTACCAGCTCATCACATCGGATCGCTGGGACAATCTCGTCAAAACTTACGCCGCCGGCGGCTGTACGGTTCTGACGGGCGACATGTCGCTACTCGCTTACGAGCGCAGCCGTCTTGCGAACGGCGCCGATCACATGCTGCTGCCGGAATATATCAGCAAGGAGCCGCTAGGCCCTGCCGTAAAAATTGGCCACGACGCCTGGTTCGCGGTCGTGCGCTGGACATTCATGGCTCTGGTCGCTGCCGAGGAGCTCGGTATCAATAGCAGCAATGTCGACACGATGAAGGCCTCGCCCGTCCACGATATTCGCCGCTTCCTGGGTCTTGAGGCGGATGTCGGCGCTCCACTCGGGCTGTCGCGCGACTGGGCCTATCAGGTCGTCAGGCAGGTCGGCAACTACGGCGAAATTTTCGACCGCACGCTTGGCCAGGGATCGGCGTTGAAACTCGATCGCGGGCTCAACAATCTGTGGACCAAAGGCGGTCTGATGTACTCCGCGCCGATGCGCTAAATGGGATTGCGGCTCCTCGTGCCGCGAGCGCAAGGCCGGAACCTATCGACAGGGCAGGGCGGTGACGGGCCAAGCAATATTCGAGATGCTTCCGCGCGAATTGATCTTCGCGATTCCGGTCGCGGTCATCCTTACGCTCGTGTTTCTGCTCGTGCGCGGCATCGCGACCAAACGGGCCGCGCAGCAGCGCCGTGGTTCCGTCGAGCAGGCCTATTCCGCGGCCGTCCTAGACGAAGACGCCGTGACCATCGGCCGTCGTATCGATGCAGCGAAAACCGCGGACAACAAAGCGGCGCTCGCGGATCTCTACCTCGCGCAAGCACGCGCATGTCAAAAGCTCGGCGATGAAAAAGCTCGAATGTCGGCGCTGACATCGGCGGCCGCCTGCGCATCACTTTATGGACCCGAGGCATCTCATGCGTCAGCACGGATGCAGCTCGCGGAAGTCGCCTACAACGCAGGCGACCTGACGAGCGCCTGCGAGCATTGGCATCTGGCGCGCGGAGCTTTCCAGGCGAGTGGCCAGACCGAAGAGTACGCGCGGGTCGAGAAGCTCATGCGTGACCACGGCTGCCCGACCGACTGGGTGCTTACGGAGTTTTGAAATCGAAGGACGGTTTGCCGATGCCGCCGAGTCCAGACTCGCTCGTCGGAGCGATGTCCGTCGCACCTGCCGTATCGGAACCTGCGGCTGCAGCCGCCATCAGCACTTCGACGCTCTTGATATCGCCATCGGCGATCTCGAAGCGGCTTTTGTAGAGGCGTCCCCCGGACGATGCGATGGCGACATACTTCCCCGGCGCCAGCACGTGCGTCGGCAAAGCGCCGACGCTTTCCTTCACGATCTCGCCGTCGTCCGTCTGGATCGTCCAGCGGGTATCGGGCATCGCTTCGCCGCCCGAGCGCGTGACGAGCTTGAACGTCGCCTTGCCGCCCGTATGCGTAACGGTCGTTTCCGTGAGCTTGCCCGCTTCGACCGTGACGTCCGCCTCGATCTTGGCGTTGGCGTCGCCGTACTGCGATACGATCCGGTAGATGCCCGAATTGAGCCGGATGATGAGGTTCGGCTTGGCGCCGCTGATCACCATCGAGCGGTTGTCGAACTGATCGTGGTCGTCGGCATAAATGGAATAGGTGACGGCCCCCGGCGGAGCCGGTTTGCCGCCGATCATCGCTGCGAGCCTGAGCCCGCCCGCATTGAGGACGAAGGCTTCATACGGCGGACCGTCGCGTTTGACGGCGATCTTGCGCGTGAGGTTGGCCCGTCCGAACGCGGCGTTGACGGTATAGTCGCCCGGCTGAAGTTTCACGAGCGGCGTCGCCTCGTGGGATTCGAGAACGAGCTTCGCCTTTCCGGTCGGCCCCGCGGTTTGAAAAACGCGCCAGACAAGCCCTTCGTCGATCTGCTGTCCATCGCCCGTCAGCAAGGCGACGAGTCTGACCGACGGAAGGTCGGCCTTTCCACCCCGCTCGATAACGGTGGTGTTGTTCGGAGCTTTGCTTGTCGGTTTGTGTGGCGGGATGTGAAGATTGAGCGGACCGCTCGGCGGCCCGTCCGGGATGGGCTCGATTGCGAGCGACGGCTGAGAGAAAGCGAGCAGGAAAATCGCTGCAAGCGCCATGAGTGCGGACGCGAATTCGCAAACCCCGCGCGCGAAAAATCGTGACGGCGATCGCAGCATGGGGGCGCTGTCGTTAGCAAGGTTTGACTGGTTCGGAGCCTGCATCATCCTCGGCCGATCTCGACGTCTTTCGTTTCGCCGGCCCGAACGTCGAAGTCGGCTTCACGGCGTGTGCTTTGGGCTTCGAAACGGACTTTGTAGTGTCCTGGCGCCAGCAATGTCTTCGCGTCGAGGCCCGTCTTGCGCCAGACCGCCGATCCTTTGTCGTTCACGACTTCCCAATAGACGTCGCTGGTGACGATTCCGGCAGGCGGTTTGAAACTCACCATTCCGCCTTCGATCGTCAGCGTCGCTTCCGTCGGTTTTCCGGCTTCGAGGGTAATCTCTTGCACGGCCGACAGCGGGTACGCCGCAAGTGAAGCGCTGACGGTATAGCGCCCAGGTGGCAGGGTGAAGGCGGCGTCTGGTCCGACCGCGCGGGCGATGCGAGCGTTGTCGCCGTCAGCTCTGTCGATCCTATAGACGACGCCTTGCGCGGCCGTTGCCGGTGCCCCCGCGACGATGGCCGAAAGTTTCAAGGGTGCAAGGTTGAGGGAAAGCGCTTGCTTTACGGTTTCCCCGATACCGACTGCGATCCGTTGCCGAACGTCGGCTGCACCCGAACGCGCGCTCACGTAGTAGGTTCCGGCCGGTAGAATGAAGCTCGCTTCGCTGGCGTGCGAGCGAGCGACCTCGCGCCGCCCGTTCGGACTTTCGGGGTCATCTTCGAAAATCGTGTAGACGAGATCGTCGATTGCCGCGCCTTGCGTTCCCGTCGTCGCGGAGAGATCGACACGTCCCGTGCCGAGCGCCACATCGTCCAATTTGTCGTCGCCTGCGCTGAGCGAAAGGGTCTGGCTTGTGTGCGCGGTGCCGTCTGCAATCGCTACGGTGTAGTCGGCGGGCGGCAGATAGAGATCGATCACGCCGTTGCGGCCGATGGCGATGGGTTTGTCTCCGGATGCGACCGTCATCGTCGCTGTCTCCGACGGTGCGCCGCCTTTGGCCGCAGAAGCGCGGACCTTGAGATGCGCGGCGTCGAGCGGAATGATGATGCTTTCGGCCGTGCCGTCTGTAACCGTTATTTTCTGCCGCGCGACGACGGAGCCGAGTTCAACCTCGATGTCGTAGCTTCCCGCCACGAGCTTGGCGCTGACTTCCGGAGCCGTGGTTTGGCCGGCGACGGCTTTGTCGCCCGCTTTGAAAATGCGCCAGTGCATGGGCACGGTGAGAAGGGGGCTTCCTTTTGCGAGGCTGGCCGAGGCGCGTAGCGTTGCGCCCTTCGGAGGCGGCGGCGCGGTCGGCTCTTTGCTTTTCGCGGCAACGCTCGGTGTTCCGGGCGCAAGGATCGCAAGCTTTGTCGCTTCATCGAGCGCCGCGTCGAGTCCGGTCGCGTCTGCGACGTCGTAGTAATGGCCGCCCGTCGCCTGAGCGACGCACGCGATGCGCGGCTGGTCGGATGCGGGAATGCCGATGCCGATCACCTGCACCGCGACGCCGGGCGTCGACTTCGCAAAATCGGTCGCGGCGGCACAGGTGTCCTGCTGACAATTGTCGGCGCCGTCACCGACGATGACGATCTGCGCAGGGCGCGAGGAGCCGAGCGCTTGCGCCGCGACCTTCAAGGCGGCAGTGACTGGACCCGGCCCTCTTGGGTTGAGCTTCGCAAGCGGGCCGAGGAGAGCGTCGCGCGGGCTATCCGGCGGCGCGATCAGCTCTACGTCGTTGCAATCGCCGCGACGGCGATGGCCGAACGACACGAGCCCGACGCGCGTCGATGATGGCATTTGCAGAATGGTCGCGAGTTTTTGGCGCACAACGTCGATCTTCGGTCTGCCGTCGGGCGGCAGCCGCGCCCACATCGACCCGGACCCGTCGACGATCAGCATCGCGGTCGGTGCGTCGCCCGCATGCGCAGCGGGGAACGCGCCGACAACGGCAAACACGGCCGCCAGAACCGCGACAAAGTGCAAAAGCCTAAGGCGCATCGTTCCCCTCACGCCATTCTTGTTCCGATTCCAATTGTAACAGGCGGCGGCCTGCGATAGCGAGACGCCAACAAGAACGAAACGGAACGAGACATGAATACCTCGATTTTTGAATTTCTTGCGGCAAGGCGCTCGGTGAAGCCGGACCGTCTCGCCGCGCCCGGTCCGACGCCTGAGCAACTCCGCCAGATTTTGACCGTCGGCACGCGCGTTCCCGACCATAAAAAGCTGACGCCGTGGCGGTTTATCGTTTTCGAGGGCGACGCCCGGAAAAACATGGGGGAAGTTTTCGCCAAAGCCTGCGAGCAGGAAGAAAGCCAGCCGCCCTCGCACGTCAGACTGGAGCTCGAGCGCGGTCGATTCCTGCGCGCGCCTCTGGTCGTCGCCGTCGTATCGTCGATCAGACCGCGTCCCGGCGCCCCCGAATGGGAGCAGATCCTGTCCGCCGCGGCCGTCTGCTTCAACACCTGCCTCGCCGCCAATGCGCTGGGCTTCGGCACGTCGTGGATCACCGAATGGATTGCCTATAGCAAGACAGTGCGCGAAGCCCTTGGCCTCAAGGAGTCCGAGCGGATCGCGGGCTTCATCTATATGGGCCAGCCGATGGAAAAGCCGGACGAGCGCGAACGCCCGGTCGTCGATGCGCTGATCACTGAGTGGCCGGCATGACGTAGGCCGTTGGTTCTGACGGTCGCAAAATCTTAACCGGCTGTTAACGGGATTCGCGGCATTCTAGAAAAATGCGTGCTTCGGTTGTCGTTCGTTGCGGCGGGATCAGCACCGCTCCGCCACAGGCAGAGGCAGCGAAGCATACTCACCATGTCATGGCCTTCTCCGCCCACGTTCCTCCGTGAGGCTGAGAAGGCCAGTCGGTTTTTAGCGCGCTTTGCGGCCGGCTC
The DNA here is from genome assembly GCA_035547255.1 of Hyphomicrobium sp. Taxonomy (GTDB): domain Bacteria; phylum Pseudomonadota; class Alphaproteobacteria; order Rhizobiales; family Hyphomicrobiaceae; genus Hyphomicrobium_B. Next base: position 26,598 of record DASZVX010000156.1, on the reverse strand, counting down.
CCCGTAGGGGAGTCGCAAAGCGCCAACTATAAAGCCGCCACTAGAAACTAAATTGCTCGGCAAGCAGACGCTCCTCGAGACCGTGGTTGCGGTCGAACATCATGTAGAGCTCGATGGCGCGGGCCTGCTCGATCTCGACCTTCACGACGTTCCGGGTCTCGAAATGGTCGGCGGCGGCGCTAACCGGCCGCTTCTCCGCTTCGAGCACAGTGATCGCGATGTGCGCCTTGTTGGGCACGAGCGCGCCACGCCAGCGGCGAGGCCGGAAAGGACTGATCGGCGTCACGGCGAGAAGCGCCGCTTTGATCGGCAAAATCGGACCGTGCACCGAAAGATTGTAGGCCGTTGAGCCGGCGGGCGTTGCAACGAGAATGCCGTCACAGATCAGCTCTTCGAGGCGGACCTTGCCGTCGATCGCGACCTGCAGTTTCGCGGCCTGATAGCGCTGCCGGAAAAGCGAGACTTCATTGATCGCAAGACTCTTGTGCGCTTTTCCCGCGCTGTCGGTCGCGATCATCGACAGCGGATGAATACGGCTGACCTCGGCGGCCGCGAGCCGTTCCCTGAGATCGTCCTCGCTGTAGTCGTTCATCAGAAAGCCGACGGAACCGCGATTCATCCCATAGGTTGGGATCTTGTCATTGATAAACCGATGCAACGTCTGCAACATCAGCCCGTCGCCGCCGAGCGCGACGATGGCGTCGGCCTCGGCTGGATCGGTTTTGCCGTAGCGCTTGATCAGCGCCTTGCGCGCCTCGATCGCCTCGGGCACATCGCTTGCGACGAAGGCGATGCGTTCGAATTTGTTTTTTTCTTTGGGCATAGATGGCTTTGCAACTGATGCAGGGCTTACGGCGGCAGGGAGGCTCGCTCAAGTGCCGGAAAACGACAAGCCCCTAAAGGCTGATAGCGGAGCGGGAATTGCCGCGCCAGTGGCAGCTGTCGTCATGATTTATGCGACGTTCCCCGATCGGGAGACGGCGCTGGCTGTCGGCAGGGATATGGTGGAGCAGGGGATCGCAGGCTGCGTCAACGTCCTTCCAGGCATGACCTCGGTCTATGTCTGGAAGGGTGCGACCGAAACCTCCGACGAAGCCGTCCTGATCGCCAAGCTCTCAGCCGAAGGCGCCGAGCGCGCCGTGCAGCACATCCTCGCCCACCATCCTTATGAGACGCCCGCGGTGTTGGTATTGCCGGTCACCGGCGGCAGCGCCGATTATCTCGCCTGGGTTCGCGCCGGCACGAAATCCTGATCAGCGGCCGCTACCAGCGTTATTGCGTCAGTAAATACCGCCGAGGACCTGCACGAGATTATAGCGCGGGGTTCCGGGGCGAGGATCGCCGCGTCGCATTCGCCCACCCTGACCGTAACCGTAAGATCGTGACCTTTCGCGCAAACGCTTCGCCCGATGTCTGTCGGGCTTTAGAGGAGGATTTAATTCGGGTTCTGTCGCAGATGCCGTCGCATCGCCGTTTGCCTGACCATCCTCCGTCGTGAGCGCAGCGACTTTGTCGGAATTCGCCGATCCGATAGCTGCATTGGACCCATTGTCGAGCGGAGTGCCGTCGTCATGCTCGATTACGACTTGCTGGGAAAGTGCTCCTGTTGGAGACGGCGGCGTTCCAAAGCTTGGTCCACCGATGGACATCATGCCCGGTGGCGCAGCACGCGGCGCAGCCTGTGCAACGATCGATCGGCCATTACGGTCGAGCCACGGCAGTTGTTCCGGCTGGGCAGGGGCAATGCGTGACGGATCGCCCGTTGCACGCGCGTCTGCCACGTTGCGCGCTTCAAGCCGCTTTGATCGCCTCGAAGCCTGCGCCACGACAGCGTTCGGAACGCAACGTCCCGATTGATCCATCATCTGCCCCGACGGACACGCAGCCGAGCAGGAAATTTCGCTGTGGCTTTCAACGAGGCTCAGAAGAATGTAGTCGGGCGCGTCGACCGGCAGCGTCGCATTGGCGCGATCCATGAATGCGCTCATCGCGCGCTTGGTCGCGGGGCTCCACACGCCGGTGATTTCACCCCAGTAGCATCCGGCGCGTTTGAGGTCGCGCTGCAGATCGCGTGCAAGTTCGACGCGAGTGCGGGCGTCTCCCGGCTCTGCCGATCGCAGAACCGCTCCTCGCGACGGTTCGGCGCTGACAATCGTGGTCCAGGGCTGCGGAGGTTGTTGACTCGTCGGTGCCAGCTTGGCGCCGTCTGAATTGACGACGTCGCGGAACGCAGCGGAGGTCGGCGAGAATGTGCGAATGCCGCTGTCGCCTGCGCGCTTGGGATGATAGGGCGCAATCGAAATGCGGGTGACTTCGGCAAGGTTGGCGGCATCATCCGGTGGAGGCGGCAAGGTAAGATATCCGCCCAATGCCACCACGCCAGAGAGCATCAACAGCAATCCGCCGAACCGCTGCATGGCTCAAACTCCACTCAACTCGGCGACGGGCAGTCACAAGGTCGGCAAAGGGAAATCTACGATTTCGACCTTGTCATTTTCAGCGGCTGCGATGGCCTCGGACATGCCGTCTGAAAGACTTGCCGTCGCGCGGCCTCAAGCATCCGCGCCGCCGTTGAGCATGCACCAAAGCGCGCGCGGTTGTAAGTGAAAACTAGCATCTGCAAGCAGGTCACATGATCGTCATAAACACGCAGGATTTGCTCGCGTCGTGTCAAACGCAGGGATGCGTGCGCGGCGCGACGAGTTCCCATTTTGAAACTGGAACAGCCGGTGCAAAACCGTTTGAAAACTGTTCTGTTATCAACCGCGCCCCGGCGTTTGTGCACAGAGGTGTCCAGCGCCCGAAACGTCCGCCACCGCAAATCCTAGAATTCTGATTCTCCTATCAAAACGATTCACATCCCGGGTCGACTCAGTTACGGCTGAGGGCGAGGGGAGTTTAATTCGCGTTACGTTTTCCAACCTCGCGTTGACCTTGAGGAAAAGTCGTCCACCGGATTCGAGCGGCGAAGCCGGCGGTGGCATCTTCAACTCGACTGAGGCTGGTGGCTCTTGGCTCGCGTGGTTGCGCAGTATCCCAGTTGCTCGTCTGCCGCTGTCATGGGGATGACAGCGGAGCTCACAGTCGGTCAAACAGGATATCGCTCGCAGCCGTGCCCGTTGTGCGTTCCGGAGCATTGGTCGCCGCCACCCTCGGGCGCGCAGCCACAAGCCGAAATGGCCGGTCTTGTATCGCGTCACTGAAACCGGCCCTCACAGGAGAGGGCACACGAAATGAGACACGTTTTAGGCGTGTTGGGGGTTCTAGCAGCCGGCGTACTATTAGCCGTGTCGGCCGCAATGAACTGGCGGTTTGGCTTCAGTCTCGGACGCTCCGAGCTGGACGGCCAAATCTATGGCGCAGCGTCCGCTGCCGCCGACTGCTTGAAAGCACTGATACCGTTTTTCTTCTTCGCCGCTGTTCGAAACAAAGTCTGGTCGCAGGCGGCTGCGTCGGCGCTGGTCTGGGTGGTCGTGACGACCTACTCAATGACCTCGGCGCTCGGTCACGCAGCATTGAACCGCTTCGACTCGACTGGGCACCGCGCGCAGGAAGCTCAGACGTATCAGGATCTGAGGACCGAGCTGAAGCGTGCCGAAGAGCAAGCTGGCTGGATTCCGCAGCATCGGCCCTATGAGGCGGTGCAAAGCGAGATCGACGGCCTCAAACTGCAGAAGGCCTGGAAATGGTCGAATGGCTGCAAGGACGTCAACTCGAAGACGGAACGGGTGTTCTGTCAGAAGCTGACGACGCTTGACGCTGAGCTTGCATCCGCGAGCGCAGCGAAGACAGCCGACAGCCGTATTTCCGAGCTGAGATCGAAGATCGATGCGGCCGCAGGTACGCCTGCGCTGTCGGAAGCCGATCCGCAAGCCAAGGTTCTGACCGAGCTTGCCGCGGCGTTCTTCCCGAACGTCAAGATCGAGAACGTGCAGATGGCCTTGACGTTGTTCGTGGCGCTGCTGCTCGAAATTGGTTCTGGGTTCGGCATGTACGTCGCATTCAGTCAATGGCGGCTCTATGACCGTCAGATGCCTGCCGCGCCGAAACTGGCGATGGCAGAAGGAAGCACCGCTGCGGCAGCGGTGGCGGCTCCGGTGCTTACACCGATCGCCGTTCAGACGAGCAAGCCGCGTTCAGGCGCCAACGACAACAGGTCGATCGAGATTCCTCTCGAAGCCGAGGTCGCCAAGGTGCCAGCAATCGAAGCCCGGCCCGCAGAAGTGCATCAGGTCGAGCCGAAGGTTGTCGAAGCCAGGATCGCGGCGCCGGTTGCGCGTCTCGCCCCTGAAAATAACACGGAACGTTTCTATAAGGAGAACATCGAGGTCCGCGACGGATCAAGTGTAACGGCCACTGAACTTTACGAGGACTATTGCTCTTGGTGCGATTCCAAGAACAAGGAGCCCGCAGCACTTCCGAGCTTTGCGCGTGAATTCGCCGAGCTTGGCGTGAAAAAGGAGAAAGTGGCCGGCAGAGTCCGGTATATCGGTATCGCACTCAAATCCGACATGGCACTCGAGGAGGCTACGAAACCGCCTACCTTTGGCACGGTTGCAGCCTAGCGCTGCTCCTTGAAACGAAAGGCCCGCTTCGGCGGGCCTTTTTGTTTTTGGGGGTTTGGTCGGCAGACTGATGAACGGTGCTGGCAGCCACCCGGGCAGTCGATGTAGAATGCGGCGAGGCGCGCGCCTTAGCGAGAAGCGCGCCATAACCCGAAGAGGTCTATAATGGCCAGAGGCCAGACACATTCGAAGAAGGAAGTTCGCAAACCCAAGAAGGCCGCTGCGCCGAAGCCGGCGGCTGGGTCAGGCTCGGTTTCCGCGACGTTCGCGAAATCGCAGAAGGCCGGCGGCAAGCACTAACCGGCGAACTCAGGCTCCACGACGAAGGCTCGCGATCTGCGGGCCTTTTTATTTTTGAAACGACGATTGATGCAGCCGCGCTGAAAGTCAGAAGCCCTTTTAGCTGCGACAGCTTGGCAACGTCGCCACCGTCAACCCATCAGCAAGCAGAGGAGCTATTCGGGCCACGGCATTCTGGCGTCGGTCTCATATGCCGTATCGTCCCGCTGAATGAGTAAGGATTCTCCGACGACACGCGCTGAGGCTTTCGAAACAAAGGCGCCGAACCTCGGCCGCGCCATTACCGGCGCGTTCTGCACCGGGCTTATCGGAATAGGCTTGGCGCGCTTTGCGTACACGCCGCTTTTGCCCGCCATCATCGAGGCCCATTGGTTTCGGCCGTCTGATGCCGCATATCTCGGTGCGGCGAACCTCGCTGGCTATCTTGCGGGCGCATTGCTCGGCCGTCCGGTCTCCGCGCGTCTCTCGGTCGTGGGCGTGCTGAGAGCGATGATGGTGCTCGCCACCGTATCTTTTTTTGCTTGTGGCTTTCCGTTGAGCTTTCTCTGGTTCTTCGGTTGGCGTTTCGCTGCCGGTCTGGCCGGTGGCGCGATGATGGTGATTGCCGCACCGACAGTCCTCTCCCATGTCCCGGCATTGCGAAGAGGGCTAGCAGGTGGATTGATCTTCATGGGCGTGGGCGTCGGCACCGTGGTGTCGGGCACGCTCATTCCGTTTCTTTTGAAGATCGGGCTGGAGGAGACGTGGTTTAGTCTCGGTGCGTTGTCGCTCCTACTGACCGCTATCGCATGGAGCGGTTGGCCAGCAGGCCCGCCGCCGTTCGTTCCTGCCGCAGAGCACACGCACACGCGGCAAACATCAGCGCTGAGAGCGCGCTATATCGAATACGGGTTGAACGCCGTCGCCTGGGTTCCGCACATGATATTTCTCGTCGATTTCGTCGCGCGGGGGCTTGGCCGGGGCGTCGCGCTCGGCGCTGAGTTCTGGATTACGTTCGGCGTGAGTGCTACGCTGGCACCGATCCTTACCGGATACGTCGCTGATCGCATTGGGTTCGGTCCGGCGCTGCGGGCTGCCTTCCTGTTGCAGATTGCTGCGCTTGCTATTCCTGCGTGCAATCTCGTCAGCACCCCGTTGCTGGCGCTCTCCAGTATCATCATCGGCGCGTCTATTACCGGCACCGTGACGCTGGTGCTCGGACGAATTCACGAGCTGTTGCCACATCGCCCGGCAGAGCAGAAGGCGGCGTGGAGTGTGGCGACGGTTGCGTTCGCTTCGTTCCAGGCGGCCGCCGCCTATGGATTTTCCTTCGTCTTCGCCCACTCCGGAGGAAACTATCAGCTCCTATTCGTCATTGGAGCCATTGCCATGGCGCTAGCCTTCGCCATTGATGTCAGCTGTTCTCTTCGTGTGCGCGTGGAGCGTTGATCCGCTCCTGCGGTCAAGACGGTCTTTACGCATCACAACTCCATCGCGGTGGGATGTCATTATTCCGGCATCGAAAGCGCATACCTCAGCCACCTGCTCGAAGGTCACGCGGGCTCGGGGAGTGCGAAAATGAAGATCGATATTAGAAGCCAGGAATTTTTTCGCGATCCCGCCGCGGCCGTCGCTCGCCTGCGCGCCATGGGCCCGGTCGTCGAGATACATTTTCCCATCGTCGGCAAAGTCTGGATCACGACCACTTATGAGCTTGCTGGGCGCGTCCTGAAGGACAGCGAGACGTTCACGCTCAGGAAGAACGGCGGGCCGGTCGCGGGCCTCCGTTGGTGGATGCCGAGCGTCGTGCGCTCCGTCTCAAACAACATGCTGACGATGGACGAACCCGACCATACGCGGCTCAGGGAGATCGTCGACGAAGCCTTTCGCCGTCGCGCCATCCTCGACATGGAGCCGCGTATTCGCGCGATCACGGATACGCTGGCGAATGAGCTTTTCGCAGACGGCAGCCCTGCCGATGTCGTGGATCGCTATTCGCGGCGCGTCCCACTCGCAGTCATTTGCGAAGTGCTGGGGCTGCCCGATGCGGATCGCCCGCGCTTCATGGCATGGACCAACAGTTTCACGCGGCTCACCAATCTCATGGGGTTTTTCGGTTTGATCCCGGCCATGATGTCCATGAAGCGCTATCTCGAAGGGCAGCTCGATCTCGCGCGCAAGAACGGCGGCGAAAGTCTGATCGCCGAGCTTGTTCGCGTCGAAAAAGAGGGCGGCAGGATCAGCGGCGATGAAATGGTCTCGATGGTGTTCCTGCTGCTCGGCGCCGGCACCGAGACGACGACGCACCTGATCAGCGGATCGGTGTTCGAGCTTCTCCGCAATCCCGAGCGGCGCGATTGGCTCGAAGAGGATTGGTCCCGGATCAATCTCGCGATTGAGGAGTTCTTGCGCTTCGTCTCACCGGTACAGTTTTCAAAACCACGTTATATCCGGAAGGATATTGAACTCGGGGGCGTCCGCTTGCCGGCCGGCGACAAAATCATGGCCATGATCGTGGCCGCCAACATGGACCCGGCCGAATCCGAACACCCCGAGGTGCTCGATCTCGATCGCCGCCCGAACCGCCATCTCGCCTTTGGGACGGGGATTCATTTCTGCCTCGGTCATCAGCTCGCGCGGATCGAAGGCAAGTGCGCGCTGGAGGCTCTGTTGACGCGCTGGCCCAAGCTCGAGCTGGCCGTGCCCGAGACCGAAATCCGATGGCGCGCGCGACCCGGCATCCGGGCCATCGCCAGCCTGCCCGTGATCAGCAAGTGAGAGACCCGCTTCGGCGGGCCTTTTCGTATTTGGGGCAGTTCGAAACGCGGACAAGTGCACACTTGCAATATTTGGCGCGGCGTCCAATTGCGGCGGGCGCATCGTGTTCCACAGTTTCCGGTACGACGTCGCCATCCCTGGCCTATGCAATTTAACTCACGATGTCATAAGTCTCGCTGGCGGGCAGGTGATCCAGTCGTCGGAGCAGCGTAAGCCGGCCGCCGAGTATCGTGGCGTTGAAATACAATACGCGGCGCGCTTCGATGGGATTGAAATATCGGCATGCGAATACATGCGCCGGACATCACGACGGAAAACGGTTCAATAACGCTGAGCGCCCGCATCAGTGTTGAGAGTTCGGCTAAGCGATTTCCGGAAACGCTGTGGTTTTCTCTGCCCGAGCGTTACGAGCCGATGATCGCTCGCGGCACAGAGCCGTTCGTCGTTGCGGTCAGCCAATTGGCGTCCATCCTCGACGAGGACATCGAGATCCAGGGCCGTTTTTCGGAACGGCTTAGCCATGGGCTGGACGAATATGCCCGCGTGTTCAGTGCCTGGGCGCCGCAGAAATTTCATCTCATTCGGCTCGTCGGCGCAGACCTCGTGCCGGACGAGCTGATTTCCGGCCATGCCGCGGCGGCGTTCTCGGGCGGCGTCGATTCCTTCTTTACGCAGTTCATGGACGGCTGCCGATCGCCAAGCTTCCGAAGCAAGTACGCCATCTTCGTACACGGCTTCGACATCCCATTGAACCAGGGGGAAGTCTTCGATCGTGCGGCTGCGCGGTACGAAGCAATGTTCGACGCGCTCGGAATCGAATTTATTCCGATGAGATCCAATATCCGCGCCTTCGTGCCGGCCTGGGAACTCGGCCACGGAGCCTCCTTGTGTGCCGTAGCGCTCGTTCTGGCGCGCGGCCTCAACCGGTTCCTGGTACCATCGTCTATGAGCTACATGACGTTAAGGCCATGGGGTTCGCACCCGATGGTCGATGCGCTCCTATCCACGGATCAGCTCCAGATGATCCACGACGGGGCGTATTACACGCGCGTCGATAAACTCCGCCTGATGAAGGATTGGGACGTTCTGCACGAGCTGGTGCGCGTTTGCTACGAGAAGCCGGACGCCGCGCACAATTGCGGCCATTGTGCAAAGTGCCGTAGCACGATGATGATCCTCGAAAGCCTCGGCGTGCTGCAGGAGTTCAAGACATTCCCGCATGCGCACGCTCCATCTCACTACCTGAGCTGCCGTTTCTACTCGCCTCACGAGCGCCTTTGCGGCCGTCAGATTATCGCAACAGCAAAAAGCAACGGACGCAAGGATCTGGCATGGGCAGGCCGCATCGCGATGCAACGAAGCAAAATCGGAATTGCCGCGAAGCGCTTGCACAAACTCTCGCGCCCATTGCGCCGCTGGACGCGATTGGGCGGTCGAGGCTCTCCTGCGCGCGTCGGCATCACATCGTAATGCCGGCTACTTTCAGCGCGAACGCGTAATTGAATGCGGTGTCCTTTAGACCGTCGAAACGGCCCGACGCGCCGCCGTGGCCCGCACCCATGTTGGTCTTGAGCAGCACGAGATTGTCGCTCGTATTGAGTGCGCGAAGTTTCGCGATCCACTTCGCCGGTTCCCAATATGTGACGCGCGGATCGGTCAGACCGGCCAAGGCCAGGATGTGCGGATAGCGTTTCGCTTCGACGTTATCGTAAGGCGAATAGCTTCTGATGTTGTCGAAGTCGTCTTTGCTCGTCAGCGGATTTCCCCACTCCGGCCATTCCGGCGGCGTCAGCGGCAGATCCTTGTCGAGCATCGTGTTCAGCACGTCGACGAATGGCACGTCGGCGATGATGCTGAGAAAGAGATCCGGCGCTATGTTTGCGATGGCGCCCATCAGCATGCCGCCCGCCGAACCGCCGTTCGCAACGATGCGCCCGCGCTGTGTGAAGCCTTGCGCGACGAGATACTCGCCGGCCGCGACGAAGTCCGTGAAGGTGTTTTTCTTCTTCTTCATCTTGCCGTCGGTGTACCAGCGGAAGCCCTTGTCCTTGCCGCCGCGAATGTGCGCGATCGCAAAAATGAAGCCGCGATTGACGAGCGACAGCCGCGCCGTCGAGAACGATGCGGGCATCGAAATGCCGTAGGCGCCGTAGCCGTAGAGGAACAGGGGTGCTGAACCGTCGAGTGGCGTCGTCTTCTTGTAGAGCAGGGTAACGGGAACGAGCGCGCCGTCCTTGGCGGGTGCGAGCAGCCGCCTCGTCACGTAGTCGGCCGGATTATGCCCGCTCGGCACTTCCTGGCGCTTGCGCAGAACCCGCTCGCGCGTTGCCATGTCGTAGTCGTAGGTTTCGGCGGGCGTTGTCAGCGACGAGTATGTGAAGCGGACACGCGTCGTGTCGAATTCGTACCCGGCGCTCAATCCGAGTGCATAGGCTTCTTCGTCGAACGCGATCGTGTGCTCGCCCGAGCGATCGAGCAGGTCGCCCTGGGCATCCGTCTTGAGCGGCGTCACGACGATGCGCGGCAGGCTTTCCTCGCGCTCCAGACGCGCCATGTGGTTTGCAAGAATGTTGACCTCGATGAGCAGGCGGCCCGGCTTATGCGGAACGATCTCGCGCCAGTTGGCCTCGTTTGGGGCATGTACGGGCGCCGTCACGATACGGAAGTCTTCCGCGCCGTCCGAGTTCGTCGTGATGACGAGATGCGATCCATGATGCTCGACGTCGTACTGATGCCCGACGCGTCGGCGCGCGACGACCTGCGGTGCCTCCAGCGGATCGTCGGCATCGATCAGCCGGACTTCGCTCGTCTCATGGTCGTGAATGTCGATCAGGATGTATTTCTGCGATTGCGTCGCCGACAGCCCGACGAAAAATCCGGAGTCTTGCTCTTCATAGACGAGGACGTCATCGCCGACCGGCGTCCCGATGACGTGGCGATAGACGAAGAGCGGGCGCTGATGCTCGTCGACCTTGATGTAGAATAGCGTCTTGCCGTCGTTCGCCCACTGAACGCCGCCGCGCGTGTCGGGAATTTCGTCGGAGAGGTTTTTGCCGGTCGCGAGATCGCGAATGCGGATCGTATAAAGCTCCGAGCCCTTGTCGTCGGTTGCGTAGGCGAGCAGCGTATGGTCGTTCGAATGCGCGGTGCCGCCGAGATCCCAATAGCTCTTGCCTTCCGCTTCGGCGTTGCCGTCGAGGAGCACCTGCGCGTCGTCTATCGAACCTCCGCGCGGCATCCGGCAAAGCTGCGGATACTGTCCGCCTTTGACGAAGCGCGGGAAGTATTCGAAAGGCCCGTCCGGCTGCGGCACTTGCTGGTCGTCTTCCTTGAGCCGCGCCTTCATCTCTTGGAACAGCGTTTCCTGCAGCGCTTTCGTATCTGCGAGCGTCGCGTCCGTGTAGGCGTTCTCGGCTTCGAGATGCGCTCGGATGTCGGCTGCGAGCGTCGCGGGCTTGCGCATGACCTCCTGCCAGTTCTCGGCGCGCAGCCACGCATAATCGTCGGTGAGCACAACGCCATGGTGGGTCGCCGTCACGGGGACGCGCCGTGCCACTGGCGGCGTGGCCTGTGCGGTCGCGGTATCCTGAGCGGGGGAAGCGGAGACGATCGGCGCGGTCATCGGATTAGGGAGCCTTTCATTCAGGAGCCAGCAAGCAGTCTGGCCCAAGCAGTCTGGTCGTGGCTTGGCACGGTTTCTTGACCGCCCGGACGTCCGCGTCAACGAGGGGCTGGAGGAAGCAATGTCACAATTAAGCGCGCCTCGGGCCAAGAATTAGTGATGGCGTAAAGTGGTGCGGGCCACCAATTGACAATGGAGATTACCTGTAGTCAAAGCTTTCATAAGTGAAAGCGAGTTCATTTCTGTGCTGATGCAGACAATACCGGAATATGGCTAAGATCTAAGCCGGCTGTATGCCTCAATGCGACGCTCTACCTGTCTCCTATGCCTGCCTTGGAAACCGGCCTGAAAGAAGAAGCGGAAGACATACCGATGGACAGCCCGGCCCAGCCTGAGCTCGTGACAATCACTGCCACGATCGTTGCTGCCTATGTCAGTAACAATTCGATTTCATCGACAGACCTGCCGGGGCTGATTGCAGAGACCCATGCCGCCCTGAGCCGCGCAGCCGGGCGCAGCGTCCCGCAGGAGCGTGAAGAAACGAAACCGAAGATCGCGGTCAAGAAATCCGTGATGCCGGACTACATCATCTGTCTTGAGGACGGAAAGAAGTTCAAATCGCTGAAACGGCATCTGCGGACGCACTACAACTTGTCGCCCGAGGAATATCGCGAGAAGTGGGGTTTGCCGCCGGACTACCCGATGGTCGCGCCAAACTACGCCAATGCCCGCTCGCAGCTCGCGAAGAAGATGGGCCTCGGTACGCGCCGCTGACGGTCCTCACCCGCCGGGATATCACGCGCATCATCGCTGCGAACGGCGAACGCGGGATTGGAGCGCCGTAAGTGCCGCGCGTTCCTGCTTCAACATCCGACTAAGCAATGCGTGGCGTTCGATGTCATAGGCGGGATGGCCCGCCTGACCATGACGCCGCTCTCTCCGCAGCGCGCGATCAAGCGCCGCGATAAGCGTCTTTCGACCCTCGAGACTCCGGTCGGCCAGCTCGTGCGGCCATAGCGGCAATACGCGCCGCAGGTCATCGTTATATCTGGCCTTCGAATTGAAACGACCGGTGGCGGAGTCGTTTGTCCGTATCGTGATGTTCCGTATCGAGACGTTGTGTTGCATGACGCCGCAATGTGCTGCAGCGCTCCGGCGCGGGGATAAGTTTGCAGGGATGTTTTGCCGGTAAGGTGAACGTGGGCGTGCGCAAAAAAACTTATCCCCGCTGTTCGTGCGGACCCTATCTTCTCCGTCATTGCCGTTGCGACAGACGATAAAACTCCACTGGGTCGGCGCCGGCAGCGACGAAGCGCATGGCGCTTCGAGGAACCGTTCAATCCATGAGAAAGATACATGCTTGAAGTCTCTCGCAACTTGGCATTGAAGACGCGACCGCGTGGTCCGGCGTTTCCAGGTGTCGCGGAACAGCAGCGCTATCGGCAGGAGCGTCTCGCACTCGATCTTGCGATGTCGAGCGTTTTCGGTCTCGAGACCGGTGCGTTGTGGCACGGGACGCGCGGTGCCAAGGACATCGCATTTGCGCGCCAGATCGCGATGTATCTTGCGCACGTTTCCTGCGGCATGACCCTGACGGACGTCGGCGCAATGTTCGGACGCGATCGCACGACCGTCTCCTATGGATGCCTGAAGGTCGAGTATCGGCGCGACGATCCGGTCTTGGACCGAACCTTGGATCTTCTCGGCTGGGCGCTGCCGACACTCGTCATGCGCGCTGAAAAGCGGCCGAACTGACACTCGCGGCGAACGCCAATTAATGCATGAGGTAACACGATGGGAACGAGACGATGCTGCGCGGCTTCGGCAGCGCAAGCCGAGCCACATCACGCTCCGGAACGCGACCTAAAGGAAAGCCCGCTGGCGTGGCTCGCGCGTCGCAAGGACAAGGACGGGCGGCCGATGTTGTCGGATGAAGAAGTCGATGCGGGCGAGCGGCTCCGCGCCGATTTCTGGTTCGCTGAGATGACGCCGCGCGTCACCGCCAACTGGTCGCTGCTTCTCGCGGGCGGTGGAGGCGGCAGGCGTGCGCCGGACATCGGACCGGATATGCGGGATTCAATCATCGCTGCGCGCGAACGTGTCCGCCGCGCACTTTCGAGCGTTGGACCTGACCTCGCCGGCGTCCTCATCGACGTCTGCTGTCACCTGAAAGGGCTCGAAGCCAGCGAGAAGGCAAGCGGATGGCCGCAGCGCTCCGGCAAGATCATTCTGCAGATCGCATTGCGCCAGCTCGCCCGCCACTACGGGCTGCTGAGAGAGGAAAGGCCGCTCGGCGCGATGCCTGTCCGCGTTCGCCACTGGGGAACGGGCGACTACCGTCCGGCAATTGAACCGGACGTGGTGTGATCAGGCCGCGAGCATCATCTCGGCGTCGGCGCGGATGCGCTTCACCATCGAGGCCAAGCCGTTCGAGCGTTGCTGCGTCAGGTGCTCGCTGAGCCCAAGTTCCGCGAAGATGCTTTGGGCGTCGGTCCTGACGATCTCGTCCAGCGTCTTGCCGTCGTAGATGGCGAAGAGCACGGCAACCAATCCTTGGACGATCAGGGCGTCGCTTGTGCCCTGCATCGCCATATGGTCGGCTTTCGGAGAGTTCGCGCTTCGCTCCGGTTTGGTGGCAAGCCAGACCTGGCTGGTGCAACCGCGAACTTTGTTCACCTCTGTGCGCAGCTCTTCCGGAAATGCCGGCAGCCCCCGCCCCAGCTCGATCACGTACCGGTAGCGGTCCTCCCAATCGTCGAGGACCGCGAAATCGGCGCGGATGTCGTCAATCGTCATCGGAAAATCCAAGCTGCAACCCCGTTCATCGGGGTGCCACCTAAAAATAGGTGGCCAGACCCCGCCGGGGCAAGGCTCGAATTGGCCTCAGATGCTGCCTTTGCTTGCTTTTTTGCCGCGCCACGCTGGTTCTTTGTCGAGCGGGGTCAGCGTCCCCATCTCGCGCTGGAGGACAGCCGGCTTGTACGGCCGATCGTCATGATCAGCCGCAGCCGTCTCGCTTCCGGCTACCTGCCTTTCGCGCATCATGTCGTAGGCAAGTTTGGCGCCAAATTGGGCCTTGGCAACGAATTGTGACCACAACTCCGAGCCCTTGGCGCACGTCCCCGGATTGCGGTCGCAGAATGTGACAACCCATTGGGCGGTGGCGCCGGCGCGCTCGTAGAGGCGCTGCTGTTGGTCGTGATCGGAGGGCAGCACGGCAACCCCGATGGCGACGACTGTGGCGATACGCAACAAACCCATGGTTTCGACCTTCGCAAATCTAGGGGGCGAGAACGACGAGGCTCACCTATGCGGATGTCATACCAGGGCGAATTCAAGACCACGCTAGCGTGTGCGGTACAATTCGAACCGTCTTCGACGCAAATTTGAGGCGAATTTCAATAAAATGCTTTGTATCTCGAAAGCGCCGTTTCGATAGTTGATCCGACAGTTAAGAAGACCTTAACGGCTGGCCGCCATAGTCGTGTCGACACCTGTAGAATGCGAACGGGGCCGTTGGACATGACCGGATTGGACCGCAAGATCGCGATCGGCGCTTCCGTGCTGATGACGCTCAGCGTTGCGGTTAACATGGTCGCATTTCAGGGTAAGGGGACCGCGACCGGCCAAGGAAATTCGATCGAGACCGGCGGTCTGCCCTCACGCGCCGGATGGGTCGAAGGGCCGGGCATTGGCACCGGTCCGGTATCGCCGCCGGCCGTAGTGCCGCCGCTTCCCGGACCGACCGATCCGCCAGCGACGGCACCGAAGGAAGACGTCAATACTGCCGAGCTGACACGCGGTATTCAGCGCGAGCTTGATGCGCGCGGTTACGAGGTCGGCCAGCCTGACGGAGTTGCGGGCCTCGTCACGCGCGCCGCGATTTTCGCCTACGAGTACGACAACGGCCTTGTGCTGACCGGCAAGCCGAGCGAACCGCTGCTCAGTCAGATCGTGCTCGGCTCCTCCTCGCTTGAGCAGAACAATGCGCGTCCCGGAAAAACCATTTCGCCCGACGGCGAAGCACTGGTGCGCGACGTCAAGCAGAAGCTGAGCGCGCTCGGCTATCAGACGGGAGCCGCGGGCGGTGCGCTGACGCCGGAACTCGCGCGTTCGATCCGCGACTTCGAGGCCGAGCAGAAGCTCAAGCCGAGCGGTCGCATCTCGGGCCCGATGATGAGCCGCCTGATCCGGCTGCAAGGCCAGGCCAAGGCGCACCGTGCCGCGCCTTCGCGCTCCGCCGCACGCTAGGCTCAGCGTTCAGCTTGCTGCTAAGTACAGCCATGCGTCTCAAATCCGAAATCTGGGTCAAAGCTTATCTGCGCCGCTGCGTGGTCAATGGTGCGAGCGGCGTCGTTGCGCGCCACGGTGACGACGATGCCGGTGCGATCTTCATCAAGGTCGTTCGCCAGGACCTGACGGCCGCCGTCTACTCACCAGCACCTGCAGGTCTCGACGATGCCGATATCGACCGGCGCTGGGTGTCGCGCTTCGACAAGGGCTTCGTTCCGGAGGCTGAGGCCGAGGCGCTTTTGAAGCGCGAGGCGAGCTTCGACAGCGACATCTGGATCATCGAGATCGAGGATCGCGACGGGCGGCACTTCCTCGGCGATGAATTGCTGCCATAGTCGCGACGTGCGTTGCGTGCGCCTTCGACCGGTTTACACTCCATTAATGGCTCCACGAGCCTAATCGAATCATGCGCTGATTCGAGCGGCCACAACGCATTCGAGCCACGACCGTTTTTGTACGGCGTCATAACCGAGTGGTTGAGAGCCTCATGACGGGGGAGCCGCTTGCACGGAGTGATCTCCGTGTCTTGGGGAGACCACGCATGGCAACAATCGTGGAATTCAGGGGCACGCCGCGAAGAACCGGGCCTTTGCCGATAAACGCGAGCAGGACGGCGGATATCGTCTTCTTTCCAGGCGTGCGCTACGAACGGCTTCCGGAACCGGAACCGCCAAAGCCGAAGAATGGCAAGCCTCACCGCGACACGCTCGAGATCGAAAGCTGACCGTTTGGATCGCGGCCGCTGGAGTGCTTCCGGAAAAGTGGAAACCGGTTTTCCAATAATTTTCCAATAAGAAGCACGACCGAACGAAGGCTCTAGGTCCGCCGCGCAGCACACGATGCTTTTTCAAGAATGGTTTGCGTCTCGGAGCGATAAGGCTCGCCCCTGTCGGGTGCGCGCACGACGATGAAGCCCTTTGGCGCGGCAATGGTCTGGTCGGTATCGGCGGCCTGCTGGGCTTCGCCGGACAAACCGAGGAAGCGATCATCGGCGGGAATGATCGACAGATTGATCGTCGTCTCGCGCTCGGACGAGGCGGCCGCGAAATAGAGACTGGTGCCGTCCGGAGCATAAACGCCGACCGTCCATCCGAGATCGGGCAGCAGAGCATGAACGCGCATCGTCGTGTCGGCCGTATCGAATGGACAGAAGGCATAGCGCGCGTCCGGCGACAGGTACGGCAGAAGCGCTTGCTGCGGTTCGACCGGACCGAGGATCGTCATCGTGTTGTGCGGCAGGATATGCGCCAGCCGGGCATACGCCGATCCGCGCTGATCGTTGACCGCAAGGAAGGTCGAGACGATGTGCACGATCGCCGCCACCAGGACGAAGATCAACAGCAGCCGCCAGTCGATGCGCCGGAAGAAGTTCATGAGCAGCTCTCCCGCGTGATGATGGGGAGACGCTTGTTGCGCTCGGCTCGCTGCTCATCCGAAAGACCGTTCGCCGGATCGAGTACCGTGAAGACGAGCACGAGGCGCCCCGCGCCGCCCGTCGGAATCCAGTTGCCCGGACGCGCATCGCGGCCGAGTGTGACGACGAACGACCCGTTCGGATTGGGCGCGATCGTATCGGCGGTGAAATCGTAACGGTCCGCGTCGTTGCGGATCAGACGGCCGCGGGAATCGAAGACCGCGAGGCTCCACCAGAGTCCCGGCAGGCTCGCACCCTCGATTTTATAATTGCACGATGAGTGGAGCCGCGCGCCTTGCGAGTCGGTGCGTGCCTCGAAAATACCGGCGCTGTCGGCCGAGATCCTGAGCTTGCCGGTCGATACGAGTTGGGCTTTCGTATAAGGATCGGCGCTTTCGCGACCGAGGTCACGCCAGTGCTGCCAGGGACCGTACGTGTCGACGGAGAGCGGCGATCCGCGCGATATCATATAGCGGCTGGACCAGACGCCGACGCCCGTTGCGAGCGCGACGGTCAGGATCAGGCTGATCGCGCGGAAGATGATCGCGACGATGCTGCGCACGAGCCCCATGGTCGATGGCGGATCGTAGGATTTGAGCTCAATCGACGCCACTCGGGCGATCCTCCTATTGCGCGCTCTGGGCGGACGAAGCCGTCGGCTCGCCGGGGGACGTATCGAAGAGTGTCGCGCGCCGGTCGGGCCGCGCTGCCGGTTTCTCCTTCGCCGGGTCCGGCGGGGTCCCTGTCGAGGATGGCGACGCGGCGGGTTCTCCGGGCCCGCCTTCGGCTTTGCGCAACGCTGCCGTCAGCGTCTTCAACACCGCGCGTGTCTTGTCGGGCATGATGCTTTCGGGTTTGCCGGTGTCGGCAGCCTTCGCGGCCGGCTCGAGGCCCTCCGCAACTTGCGCGGCTTTGAGTGCTGCAAGCCGCTGCTGCTCCTCGACCTGTCGCGGATGCATCGGCAGGCCGGGAATGGTTGGAATGTTCATATCGGTATGCGCGACGGTCATCAGATCGTGCCAGACGGGCGCCGCCTGATGGCCGCCGGTGACGCCGGTGCGCATCGGATGGTTGTCATCGTTGCCGATCCAGACGCCGGCGACGTACTTGCCCGTGAAGCCCATGAACCACGCGTCTTTGGGACCCGTCGATGTGCCGGTCTTGCCCGCGACGTTGGTGAAGTCGAGGTTGGCCATTCCGCCGGTGCCCTCGTTGACGACGCGATAAAGCATGAGGTTCATCTCTTCGGCGACGTGCCGCGAGACGACCTGCTTCGGTGGCGGCTCGTCGCGCTCGCGTGAATAGAGCAAGTCGCCTTTCGAGGTCGTGATGTCGAGAATGCCGTAGGGGATCGCGCGCTTGCCGCCGTTGGCGAATGTCGCAAATCCCCCGGTATGCTCGAGGACCGTGATGCCGCCGTCGCCGAGCGCCATAGAGCACGTCTTCTTGACACCTTCGATGCCAAGCCGCTTCGTCATCTCGATGACCTTGTCGCGTCCGACGGCAAACGAAAGTTCGGTCGCAACGGTGTTCAGCGAGCGTGCGAGCGCTTGCCATAACGGCATTCGCGCTCCCGAACCGCCGCCGCCGCCATAGTTCGACGGCGACCAGTTTCCGCACGAGCGCGAGGCGTCGCGCACGATCGTGTCGGGCGTATAGCCGTTCTCCATCGCGGTGGCGTAGACGTAGACCTTGAATGACGAGCCGGGCTGGCGTTTGGCGTGCGTTGCGCGATTGAACTGGCTTTCGCCGTAATCCGGTCCGCCGACGATGGCGCGTACCTTTCCGTCGGGCTCCATCACGACGATGGCGCCGGAATTGAAGTGGTCGGCCCGGCCGTTGCGCTTCAGTGTGGCGCTGAGCGCTTCCTCCGCCTGCCGCTGCAGCGTCAGATCGACGGTCGTGCGCGCCGTCAGCACATACTGGCCCTTGCCTTCTGCGAGGCGCTGCACTTCTTCATAGGCCCAGTCGAGGAACCAATCCGGACTTGTCGACGTGCGGTTCTCGGCGATCTTGGCCGGGTTCATGCGCGCCGCATGAACTTGTCCCGCCGTGTAGTATCCGGCTTCGACGAGGTTATCGAGCACCTGGTTCGTGCGGGCGCGAGACGCTGCAAGATCGACGAGGGGCGAATACTTCGTCGGTGCCTTGAAGAGCCCGGCGAGCATCGCGGCTTCCGCCATGTTGATGTCGCGCACCGACTTGCCGAAATAATACTGCGATGCCGCTTCGACGCCGAACGTGCCGCCGCCCATGTAGGCGCGATCGAAATAGAGCTTCAGGATCTGCCGTTTCGAGTAACGGCTCTCGAGCAGGAAGGCGAGGAACAGCTCCTTGATCTTTCGCTGCAGCGAGCGCTCGGAGGAGAGGAACAGGTTTTTCGCAAGCTGCTGCGTCAGCGTCGAGCCGCCCTGCACGACCTCGTTCGCCTGGACGTTCGTCAGAAGCGCGCGCAGCGTGCCGAACACGTCGATGCCGTAATGCTCGAAGAAGCGGCGGTCTTCCGTTGCGAGCGTCGCCTTGATCAAGACGTCAGGAATCTGGTCGAGCGGCACCGCGTCGTTGTGCAGGATACCACGCTTGCCGATCTCGTTGCCGTTGACGTCGAGAAACGTGACCGCGTACTTGCCCGTCTGGAACTTGCTCTCATCGAATTCCTGGAACGCCGGAAGGGCGAGGCCGTAGAGTACGACGAAGCCGCCGAACAGCATCGTGAGGCTTTCGGACGCGAACTCATTCAGGAGCCGCCGCCAGCCGACAAGTTGGAAGCGCGCGAAATAGCTCGATCCCGCATTCCAGTAATCCTTGATGCGAGACCAGCTCTCGCCGAGCGTCGAGTTGAGTTTCGAATCAAGGGCGAGCCAATTGATGAAACGGTCGCGTCCGCCCTGCCTGAAGAACCAGTCGTTCAAGACCGTCACCCTTTGCCGCGTCGCCCGACCACGTCTGGCTGCCAAGTCAGGCTTGCCATGCCGGGCACGTGGGCTTAAGCCCCTTCAGCACCAAAACACGTGACGCATTGCAAGCGCCAATTGCGGCGCTTCCCTGCTGGATGCACCGCAAACCTTGGCGCCGGACGTTAGGCGTCTCAAGGCGACCAAATTGTGGTCAATTCGGCCGCGCTGGCAAGTGAAAGAGAGACCGACGTTGAGCGGCGACAGCGAACCGTTCTGGAAGACCAAAACGCTTGAGGAGTTGTCGCCCGACGAGTGGGAATCGCTCTGCGACGGCTGCGGCCGCTGCTGCCTGATAAAACTTGAGGACGAGGACACGAGCGAGGTCTATACGACGCGGCTCGCCTGCAGCATGCTGAACGTCCGGACCTGCCGCTGCCGCGATTATGCGAATCGTTTCAGCAAGATGCCCGACTGCCTTGAGATCGACGTCAAACGGGCGCGCGAGCTGACATGGCTGCCGCCGACCTGCGGCTATCGCATTGTCGGCGAGGGGCGCGATCTGCCCTGGTGGCACCCGCTCGTTTCGGGTTCACCCGAGACCGTGCATCAGGCCGGCATCTCGGTCAGTTCCTTCGCTATGAGCGAACGGCGTGTGAAGGAAGAAAACTACTGGCGCTACATCATCCCGGATTTGGGAGAGGGTGAGGATCCGGCCCAACCGGAACAGCGTCAATCTAAGAAGCGCGCTGTGTCCGCCAAGCGGTGAGAAACTTATCCCCGTCCGTCCGTGCTCATTTATACTTGGACGGTTTGACTGAAGAAATTCAATAATAGCTATAATTTTCAACGCGTTACATCGCTTTCACAATTGACAGCGCGACGCTTCTCGGGCATCATTTCCTTGTCATCCCGGCCGACGCATAGCGGAGAGCCGGGACCCACCTTCAAGGGCTCTGTCGTTGGCCCTTTGATCGCCTACCAAAACCTCGGTGAGCCCGTGTGGGCGCCGCGCGATTACACGGCCTTCGCGCGCGAAGGCTTCATGCAGAATGCCATCGTCTATCGCTCGGTGCGCATGATCGCGGAGGCCGCCGCTTCGATCCCGCTGCTTCTCTACGAGGGCACGAACGAGATCGAGGATCATCCGCTGCTGACCCTCATCCGGCGCCCGAGCCTCGATCACACCGGCACCGATTTTCTCGAAGCCTGGTACGGCTTCCTGCTCGTCTCGGGCAACGCTTATGTCGAAGCCGTCGCGCTCGACGGCGAACTGCGCGAGCTGCACATCCTGCGCCCCGACCGCATGAAGGTGATCCCAGGCGTCGATGGCTGGCCGGAGGGTTACGAGTACACCGTTTGCGGACGATCCGTGCGTTTCATCGACGATGTCGTCGAAGGCGTGCGCCCGATCCTGCACCTCAAGCTCTTTCATCCCGTCAACGACCACTATGGCATGAGCCCGATCGAGGCGGCTGCCACCGCGATCGACATTCACAACACCGCGTCGGGCTGGAACAAGGCGCTGCTCGACAATTCCGCACGGCCCTCGGGCGCGCTCGTCTACGCCGCAGCGAACGGCCAGATGACGGACGAGCAGTTCACGCGTCTGAAGAGCGAGCTCGAAACAAACTTCCAGGGCGCGCGTGCGGCCGGACGTCCACTGCTTCTCGAAGGCGGTCTCGACTGGAAGCCATTGTCGCTGACGCCGAAGGACATGGACTTCATCGAGGCGAAGAACGTCGCCGCGCGTGAGATCGCGCTGGCGATCGGCGTGCCGCCAATGCTGCTCGGCATTCCGGGCGACAACACGTATTCGAATTATCAGGAAGCGCAGCGTGCCTTCTGGCGACAGACCGTGCTGCCGCTGGTGAACCGTACTGCGCGTGCACTTTCATCCTGGCTAGCACCGGCATTCGAAACATCCAGCGCGCCGAGCGGCCGGCTCCGCGAAGCGGAGTCGCCCGGCGCAAACCAAAACTCGCCGAGCGCAAACATAGAGCTAAAACCCGACCTCGATCAGATCGAAGCCCTTGCGCCCGAACGCGACGCGCTCTGGAAACGCCTCGAAGGCGCGAGCTTCCTCTCCACCGACGAGAAACGCGCCGCGGCGGGATACGGAAGTTCATCCGCGCTCGACGGGCGCAAGCCAGGAAATATTATATGATCGAAGAATTTCTGATGCCGGCCTCACTCGTCAAGCGGAGCCGGGCCTTGCCGCTTGAGGCGAAGTCGCTCGACGACGGCGTGTTCGAAGGCTACGCGAGCCTCTTCAATCGCGAGGACTTGGGTCACGACGTCATCACGCCGGGCGCTTTTCGTGAGAGCTTAGCGAGCCGCGGCACGCAACGCATCAAGATGCTGTTCCAGCACGATCCGGCCGAGCCGATCGGTGTCTGGGACGAGATCCGCGAGGACACGCGCGGGCTTTATGTGCGCGGTCGCCTGATGACGGCGGTCGCGAAAGCGCGCGAAGTCCTGGCGCTGATGCGCGCCGGTGCGCTCGACGGACTTTCGATCGGCTTCAAGACGGTGAAGGCGCGCCGCGACGCGGCAACCGGTGTGCGCCGCCTGGATAAAGTCGATCTCTGGGAAATTTCGGTCGTCACGTTTCCGATGCTGCCAGGGGCGCGCGTCGAAAGCGTGAAGACGCGGCCGTTCGCGGTCAGCTCGCCGACCGAACGTGAATTCGAGCGCTGGCTCACGCGGGATGCTGGGCTGACGCGAATGGAAGCGCGCGCGGTTCTCCGCTCGGGCTTTCATGGACTGAAGGCTCTGCGGGACGCGGGCCGGAGGTTTGATGGCGATGCTGTGCTCGCTTCCCGTTTCCGCGAAGCCGCGCAGATGATGCAGGCAACTTGATTTCGTCATCCTCGGTCGAGCGCACGCGAAGACCGGGGATGACGGTAGGTTTTAAACAACAGGACAACACATGACCGGCACAACCACCCTCGAGACGAAGGGGGCGGGCGGGGAAACCGCGCGCGCCTTCGAAGAATTCCTCGAAGCGTTCGAAGCCTTCAAGGAAACGAACGATCAGCGCCTGGCTGAGATCGAGCAGCGCGGGGCCTCCGACACGCTCGTCGCGGAGAAGTTGGCGCGCATCGAAGAGACGCTCGACTCGACGAAACGTGTCGCGGACAATCTCGCGCTGAAATCCGCGCGCCCGAACCTTTCAGGCGGCGGCGCATCGCCCGCATCCGAGCTCGCGCACAAGGCAGCATTCGACGGTTACGTGCGTCGCGGCGATGCTTCGCGCCTCGCACGCATCGAGGAAAAAGCACTGTCGGCGGGCTCGGCTCCCGATGGCGGCTATCTCGTGCCTGCCGAGACCGAAGCTGCGGTCAACAGCGCTTTGAAGGCGATCTCGCCGATGCGCGCGATCTCCGGCATCCGCCAGGTCTCGGGCTCGGTCTACAACCGGCCGTTCGCGACGACAGGCGTCGGCACCGGATGGGTCGCAGAGACCGCATCGCGCACACAAACGGCGACGCCGACGCTCGCCAACCTGCAGTTCCCGACGATGGAACTCTACGCGATGCCCGCCGCATCGCAGTCTCTACTCGACGACGCGATCGTCAACATCGACGAATGGCTGGCCGAAGAAGTCCGCATCGCGTTCGCGGAGCAGGAAGGTACCGCGTTCGTTTCCGGTGACGGATCGAACAAGCCGAAGGGCTTTCTCGCTTACGACACCGTCGCCAACGCGTCGTGGGCCTGGGGCAAGATCGGCTTCCTCGCGACCGGCACCGCAGGCGCGTTCCCGTCGACGGCGCCGGGCGACAAGCTGCTCGATCTCATCTACGCCGCAAAGGCGCCCTACCGCGCCAACGGCACCTTCATGATGAGCCGCGCGACGGTCGCGGCCGTGCGTAAGCTGAAGGACGGTGACGGCAACTATCTCTGGCAGCCTGCGACTGCGCCGGGCGAATGGCCGTCGCTGATGGGCTATCCGGTTGCCGAGAGCGAGGACATGCCGGACGTCGCGGCAGATGCGACGGCGATTGCCTTCGGTGACTTCTCGCGCGGCTATCTGATCGTCGACCGCGCCGGCATCCGTGTGCTGCGCGATCCTTACAGCGCCAAGCCCTACGTGCTCTTCTACACGACGAAGCGCGTCGGCGGCGGCGTCCAGGACTTCGACGCGATCAAGCTGCTGAAGTTCGCGGAGTAACAACCCGCGCTCGGCGGCCGGCTCCCCGCAGGGGAGTCGCCGGGCGCAATCAAGAACTTTCCCGCGGGTTCCCCCTCCCGCCCGCGCGGAAAGCGTGCGGGGTCATCGCATCGCGGTGGCCCCGTATTCTTCCTTATTTGCGCTCGGCGACCCTCTTGGTTGCGCCTTGCGACTCCGCTTCGCGGAGCCGGCCGCAAGGCGCGCACTGGTTGCACGAAACAGAGCAACATCAAACGCGCTCGGCGGCCGGCTCGCGGAACGCGAGTCGCCGAGCGCAATCAACAAGGACACGCAATGTCTCTCGCGATGACGAGCCCACCGGCGGTGGAGCCGGTGACGGTCGCCGATGCCAAGGCGCACATGCGCATCAACACCGATGCCGAAGACGTGCTGATCGGCAGCCTCATCCTGACGTCGCGGCTGCATATCGAGACGGCGTTGTCGCTGGCCCTCATCACGCAGTCGTGGAAGCTGACGCTCGATCGCTGGCCGAAGTGCCGCGAGATCGATTTGCCGATCGCACCGTTGCGCTCGGTCGGCGGCGTCCGCGTCAAGGATGCATCAGGGAATCCGACGATCGTCTCAGACCAGAGCTATCTCGTCGATCTCGCATCGCGGCCGCCGCGGCTCGTCTGGAACAACAGCGCGCCGCCGCTGCCGGGACTCGCCGCGACAGGTATCGAAATAGATCTAACGGCAGGATTTGGCGACGATGCGTCGAGCGTTCCGGCGCCGTTGAAGCACGCGATCCTCATGCTGACGGCGCACTGGTACGAGCATCGCGATCCGCAGGAAATCGGCCACGATGGCGCGCGCATTCCCGATGCCGTCAGCGATCTCATCAACCCTTTTCGGACGATCAGGTTATGAAGGCACCGGTCAAGGCAGGCGATTTGCGTCACCGCATCGTCATCGAGCGGGCCGAGTGCACGAGCGACGGCGCTGGAGGCTCGACGACGGAATGGAAGACCGTCGCCGAGGTTTGGGCGGCGATCTGGTCGCGAAGCGCTGACGAAGATTTCACGCTCGATCGCGTGGCAGGAACGGCGACGCACGATGTCTGGATACGCTACCGCGCCGATGTCCAGCCCGACATGCGTATCCGGTTCGGAACCCGCATCTTCGACATTCTCGGCGCCATCGACGTCGAAGATCGTGGAGCCTGGTTGAAGTGTCCAGTTGAGGAGCGTGACCTATGAAAGTGGATGTGAGTATCGGCGGCGTCGCGACATCGGCGTCACGCGCACGGGCTTTGACCCTGATTCAAGCAGCCGTCGCGAGGCGCGAAGCAGGACTTGCTGGCGAGCGGCCGCCAATGCGCGCGGTTCAAGACGCCAATCGCAATCAGGACTCGCGAGGCAAATGATGTCCAGTGCAGGTTTTGCGCTTCAGAAGGCGATTTTCGAAAAGCTCACGAGCGATGCGGCGACGCTTGCCGCACTCGGCGGACCGCGCATCTACGACGATGCTCCTGCGCGCGCCGAGTTCCCGTTCGTGACGTTCGGACAATCGACGGAGCGCGATTGGTCGACCGGAACGGACGAAGGTTACGAGCATCTCGTGACGCTGCACGTCTGGTCGCGAGCGCGCGGAAGGAAAGAAGCGGAAGCCGTCATCGCGGCGGCGCGCGAGGCATTGCACGATCAGGACATGACGCTATCGGGGCATCGGTTGGCCAATCTTCGCCACGAATATTCGGACGTCCGCCGCGACAGCGACGGCGAAACTTTCCACGGCATCGCCCGCTTCCGCGCTGTGACGGAAGTGGAGGACGCGTAATCCCGTCATCCTCGGTCGAGCGCAAGCGACGACCGGGGATCCAACGGAAGACTCGTCGAAGACGCAATATTGAGCCTTCGGCGCTTCTTACGCTGGATCCCCGAACACGCGTCGCTGCGCTCACGCGTTCGAGGATGACGAAAGTAATCACCCGCCCATGCCCAGCGGCCGGCTCCGCGAAGCGGAGTCGCGAGAGTAGGCACGACTGCACCAACCAGGCCCGTGCCCGGCGGCCGGCTCGCGGAACGCGAGTCGCCGGGCACAAACAAAAGAGTCTCCACACATGGCAGCACAAAAAGGCAAAGACCTTCTTCTGAAGGTCGATACGACAGGCGAAGGCGTTTACGTGACGGTTGCGGGACTTCGCGCACGCGGGCTCTCGATCAGCGCCGAGACGGTCGAGATCACCAACACCGAAAGCGCGGGCCAATGGCGTGAGCTTCTGACCGGCGCTGGTGTGAAATCGGCGCGCATCACCGGCTCGGGCGTGTTCAAGGACGGCGCCTCAGACACGACGATCCGCGATTATGCATTCAACGGCACGATCCGCGACTGGCAAGTCATCGTGCCGGACTTTGGCACGATTGAAGGCGCATTTCAGATCACGGCGCTGGAATTCAGCGGCCGCCACGATGCGGAAGTGACCTTCGACATCTCGCTCGAAAGCGCGGGCGAACTGACGTTCGCCGCTGCGGCGTAGGTCTTCCGTCATCCTCGAACGGCTGAGCCTGCGAGGCAGTTCGGGGATCCAGCACAAAACGAGCCGAAGGCCCAACATTGCGTCTTCGACGAGTCTTGCG
>DASZVX010000155.1:0-8489 GCA_035547255.1 Hyphomicrobium sp. | reverse complement strand
ACAACGGTCAAGTCGCGCGTGTGGTGACGCCGGAACGGATTGAAGCCCACCGCCTGATCGAAGAATTCATGATCCAGGCGAATGTCGCGGCTGCCGAAACACTCGAAGAAAAGCGACTGCCGCTCGTCTACCGCGTGCACGACGCGCCGAGCGCCGAGAAATTAAAAGGGCTCCGCGACTTCCTCGAAACGCTGGACATGAAAGTCCCGCACGCCGGCGCCTTGAGACCTGAAGCCTTCAACAAAGTTCTCGAACAGGCGAAATCGCTGCCGGTGCCCGACCTCATCAGCGAGGTAATCCTGCGTTCGCAATCGCAAGCCGAATACGCACCGAAGAACATCGGGCACTTCGGATTGAACCTCGTGCGCTATGCGCATTTTACTTCACCCATTCGCCGGTATGCCGATCTCATCGTCCACCGCGCGCTGATCCGTGCCCTAGGTCTCGGTCCCGACGGGCTGACCGACGAAGAGATTCCGCGACTGGCGAGCGTCGCGAAGGCGATTTCCGACACCGAACGGCGCGCCATGTCGGCCGAGCGCGAAACGACCGACCGCCTGATCGCAGCCCACCTTGCCGATCGTATCGGCGCCACGTTTGCGGCCCGTATCGCGGGCGTGACGCGCTCGGGACTTTTCGTGCGGCTCAAAGATACCGGTGCCGACGGCTACATCCCGATTTCGAGCCTCGGAGACGACTACTATCACCACATCGAGGGGGCGCATGCACTTGTCGGCGCGCGGTCCGGGGCCGGTTATCGTCTTGGAGACACGGTCGAGGTGCGTTTGCTGGAGGCTATCCCCTCTGCCGGTGCATTGCGCTTCGAAATGCTGACAGCCGCCGCGCGTGGGAACTTCGGTGCGCTCAAAGGCGGTTCGCGCGGGCTTCCAAGAAAAAGATTCGGTAAATTCCAGCGGCGCCGATAACGTCGCAGAAATCGGCCTTTGCCTTGACCCAGCCACTCGGACCGCCCATCACTATGACCATGTCTGATTTTGCACCCGAAACAGCGACCGCGGACGAGGATCTGCCGCACAGAGACGTCTGGCAGTCGCTGAAACGCGGCTGGCGGCGGAAATGCCCGTGCTGCGGCGAGGGTTCGATTTACGGAAAGTTTCTCAAAGTCAATGACATGTGCCCGAAGTGCGGCACCGAATTGTTCCATCATCGCGCCGACGACGCTCCGCCCTATTTCGTGATGACAATCACCGGCCACATCATCGTCGGCGGTGTTCTGATGACCGAAAGGCTTTTCTCGCCGCCGGTATGGATCGAGCTTTCGATCTGGCTGCCCGTTACGGTGCTGGTAAGCCTCTGGCTTCTGCCGCGAGTCAAAGGCGCGCTCATCGGCTATCAGTGGGCGCTGCGCATGCACGGCTTTGGCAATCCGGAATTCGATAATGATAGCCTGGCGCGGCTGCCGCCCTCTTCACCCGAGACCGTGTCTTAAGACTACCGCGGTTGCGCGATGACGGAGACTTCTTCATCCGTTGCTTCTGCAGGCCAAAGCGAGTTACGCGACGCGGCGTGCGTGATCGTCATCGATCATTCGCAGCCCGAACCAGCGCTGCTGATGGGGCGGCGTCATGCCAATCAGGTTTTCCTTCCGGATAAATGGGTTTTCCCTGGCGGCCGCGTCGATGCTGCCGATCGGAAATTGGCGGATGCCTTCGATGGCCCCTACGTTCCGCGCAATCTCGCTCCCGAGTTGCGTCCGTTCGCATTGGCGGCGGTGCGTGAACTCAGCGAGGAAACAGGCTTGGTCATCGGTGCAGACGCAGAGCACCATCGTTACGAATGCTGGCCGGCATTCACCGCGACGGGATACGCGCCGGCCCCCGTCCATCTTTATCCTCTGGCCCGGGCCATAACACCGCCCGGCAGGGTCCGGCGTTATGACACCTGGTTCTTCACGGCGTCCCGAACTGCGGTCGCAGAGAAGCAGGTGGCGCCGGACGGCGAACTGCTGGATCTCGATTGGTTTACGGTGGACGCCGCGCGTAGACTCGATCTGCCGAACATTACGCGTCTTGTATTGGACGATGTTTCGGCGCGCCTTCAGAACACATCGCAAGCTATGGATTTCATCGGTCTAGAGCTGCCATTCTATTATGCAGACGCCTGCGGCTTTCAGCGCACCCTGATCTCATGCACGATGCCACAGCACACACCTTGACAGTTGAATCCTCGCGCGTATGTTGCGCCCTCTGCGGCCGACTAGGGCCGCGCTTTTTTCTTCCTAAGCGTGATCCATGGCAAAGCCCGTTACACAGAAAATTAAGTTGTTGTCGTCGGCAGGGACGGGTTTCTTCTACGTGACGAAGAAGAACCCGCGCACGTCGACCGAAAAGCTTGTTTTCAAGAAGTACGATCCGGTCGCGCGTAAGCACGTCGAGTTCAAGGAAACGAAGATTAAGTAGTTGAGCGAACAGCCATTATTGGCGTTCGCGCACTCGCATGTCCCAAGTTTTGAAGCTGATGGAGTCGCTGGCCGCATAAAGTGGCCAGGGCTGAAAGCAAACTCGGCAGCGGGGTAAATCGTTCCGAGACAGCTTCGCGACCCTGGCCACAACCGGGTGAAGTTCAAAGAGGGCGTTGTTCCTCACCCAGCTTCACGATCGACCCTCTGTAACCGTTCGAGGAGGCCACTCGTGTGGTCACTCGGATCGATCCATCCCCGTCCTACTAGGCTATGCGGCGGGCCCAGCAGATCGGGAACTTAGAACGTCATCGAGCCCTAAATGGGCAAGGTGACGCAAAGGCTTCGATGTCTCGTGGCCCCCCTGTCAATCCGGTATTTGGTGCCAGATAACAGTGCAGAAAGCAAGAACTGCTTTACCTGTGGCTAAGTAGCTACGATTCGTGAACGTACTGGGCCACTTGCCCGATTAATGTATTGAAAACATAGAATTTTTTATCGGCCCGCTGTGGCTCACACAGGCATAGCCCACGTACGCCCCGAGCCCAACGGGCTTGAGAGAGGGTTAAGCAGCGTCGGACACGACCCGGTTCCGACCACGCCGCTTAGCGGTGTAGAGCGCATTGTCGGCGCGCTTGAACATGGACTCGGGCGTGTCCTGCGGACTTTCCAGTGTCCCGATGCCGACGCTCGCCGTCACTCGAATACTCTGCACATGATCGATTGCAAACTCGTCCGCCGCAACGCAGGCGCGCAAGCGCTCGCCGATCTGATAGGCGCGATCGAGATCGGTGTCCGGCATGATGATGACGAACTCTTCGCCGCCGAGGCGGCAGGCAAGATCGACGCCGCGCGTATTGCGCTTCAAGCGGACCGAAAATTCCCTCAGCACCGCGTCGCCCGCATCGTGACCGTAGGTATCGTTGACGACCTTGAAGTGATCAATGTCCGCCACCAGCATCGATAGGCTGCGGCCGGTGCGTATGGCTTCGGATACGAGCGTCCTCAGATGCCCTTCCATGTAGCGCCGGTTGTGCAGCCCCGTCAGCGAGTCGGTAACCGACAGTTCGACGCTCTCGGCCAATCGATGCCGCAGGAAATCCGAATGCCGTTTGCGCTTGATCTGCGTTTTGACGCGGGCCAGCAGCTCGTGGCGATCGATCGGGCGCATCAGATAGTCGTTCACGCCCATATCGAGGCCGCGCAGCAAGCGCGCTTCATCGCCCGGTTCCAC
Organism: Hyphomicrobium sp.; assembly: GCA_035547255.1. Classification (GTDB taxonomy): domain Bacteria; phylum Pseudomonadota; class Alphaproteobacteria; order Rhizobiales; family Hyphomicrobiaceae; genus Hyphomicrobium_B. Next base: position 4,836 of record DASZVX010000155.1, on the reverse strand, counting down.
CAGCATGATGATCGGCAAGTGCCGTGTGCGCTCAATGGAACGGACTTGCGAGCATAATCTCAGCCCGTCGGCGCTCTGCAGCGACAGACTGACGACCAGCAGATCAAAATTGCTTTCCGTAAGCTTGTTCAATGCCGCATGTATGTCGCGTTCGGCGAAGGCGTCATTTGCCTTCGAGAGCACGTCGAGCAGGCGCGCGGCCGAGCGCGGATGGTCGTCAACAAGCAGAACCCGGCCGGAACGCGCTGATAAGGCACGCGCATACGAGCCGTCGTCCGGGATTCCCATATCCCTGCCCGTCGAGGCCCGCATTATCATTTCGTCGTTAAGCATCTTGAGGCGCGCTAGGTTCTTAACGCGCGTCACCAAGGCAATGTCGTCGACGGGCTTGGTGAGAAAATCGTCTGCTCCGCTTTCGAGACCCTGCACCTTGTCGGAAGGCTGATCGAGTGCAGTGACCATGACGACGGGGATATGATGCGTCGCGTGGCTTGCCTTGATGCGGCGGCAGGTTTCGAACCCGTCCATTCCTGGCATCATGACATCGAGCAGCACGACGTCGACGCTTTCGCGCTCCAACAGATCGAGCGCCTGCTGGCCGCTGTTCGCCGTCAGCACCTCGAAGTACTCGGCCTGCAGCCGCGCTTCGAGAAGCTTCACGTTAGCGAGGATGTCATCGACAACGAGTACGCGGGCGGTCATGGAGCTCTTACGACTTCGATGGACCTATGAACTTGCGGACGGTCTCAAGAAAGGTCATCACCGAAATCGGTTTTGAGACGTAGGCTTCACAGCCACCGGACCTGATCCGCTCCTCGTCGCCCTTCATCGCGAACGCCGTGACGGCCACAACCGGAATCCGGCAGAGCTCGTCGTCGTCCTTGAGCCAACGCGTGACCTCGAGGCCGGAGACCTCGGGAAGCTGAATGTCCATCAAGATGAGATCAGGGCGATGCTGGCGCGCCAGTTCCAGCGCTTCAAAGCCATTGCGGGTCTGGATCGTTTTGTAGCCGTGCGCCAGAAGCAGATCGTTGAAAAGCTTCATGTTGAGTTCGTTGTCCTCGACGATCAGGACCGATTGCGCAGCCAGCCGCGGATCTGCCCCGCGCCGCTCGACGTTGCTTCTGGTCTCCTGATACGTCATGGCAACCGCCCAACTCCCTATGGCAGTTTGTGCACCGATTCTCGGCTAAACCATTGACCTACTTTGGCGCTAAAAGGCGTAACCAACAGTTAACGGCAGGATGCCATGTCCCGGCTAAGGCCCGATCGAATCACCTTGGATGATGCAGAAGCCATCGCACTCCAGGCCTTGAGTTTTCTGGCAGATGATCCGCAACGGCTGTCGCGCTTCCTGTCGCTGACCGGCATCGACCTCGGGCAATTGCGCACCGAGGCGAAAAGCCGGGAATTTCAAGCTGCCATGCTCGAATACATGCTGGGCGACGAGAGCTTGCTGCTGACGTTCTGCCAGGACGCCGGCATCGAGCCGATGGCCGTTGCCCCGGCGCACGCCCTGCTTAGCGGGCACCACTGACGATCTCAGCGCATCGGCCCGAGTTGCATCGCCCCACGTATCTTGTTTGCCTTACAGTAACGACGATCAAACTTAGTGGGCGCTAGCTGAAGCGGGACACTTACCCGGATCGAGGAACGTCAGTTCCTTAAGCTCCCCTTTAATCGCAAACTCGCCGTAGTCGATTTTAAGATCGCTGGTGACGCCGTTCTCAAAATAGCGGAACGACAGTTCGTAGGCCGGAAGCTGATCTTCCTGGTCCTTACCGGCATCGAAATAGCTGATCGACATCGGCCACGACGGAACCTCCGCCAACTTGTCGGCGCCTTTGAAGGTCGGGACAAGCTGCTTGGCGCCCGGCGCATATTCATTCCCGATCGCCGTGCTCGTCAGATAGTACTTTTCGCCCTTCTCCGAGCCGTCATAGAGGTTGGCGGTAAAGAGCTTGACGCCATTTTTCGCCGCTTGGACGAGCGTCGATGCGTGCTGCATCGGAAAATAGATATCGTTCGGCAGCGATACGCGCTTCTTCGACGGCTTAATGAGATCGACGCCAACGACCGGCGTCGAGCCCTTCGAACGTGCGGCATCGCCCTGGCTCGTGTCCGCCAGCTCGTCGTTCTGGTACTGGGTCGAAGAGAACCTGAGCTTCTTGCCGTCGGCGTCTTCCCAGCTTGAGTTCCGAAGATCGCTGAGCGTTTCGGTTCCTTCCTGATTGGTCATTACCGTGACGAAGCGCATGTTCTGCGTATAGCCATCGCACGGGGAACCGTTCAGCTCGTAGACCATCCGGCCGGAAACGCCCGATACCCCGGCGCCCGCGCTCGAGTCGGCAAGGGAGAGCTCGTAAACGGCGCGATGCGGAGCGAAATGTACCGGCTCGGCCGACGCAGGATAGCTCCACAGCAATCCGACGAGAGCCGCGAACGCGCTCCGGGTACTGACTTCAAACCGGCTGATCATCGACGTTCGCTCACTTTCCCGGACGGAGGGTGTTTCCTCGGCCCCAATCTAATGGGTCAATATAGGCATTGCAAAGAGGCGCCTCGACGGCCAAATCTCGCCCCTGGAAGCTGAAAATTCGGGTGCAAAGCCATGTCGGATGCCGAACGGCGCCTTGCGGATCTCGGCCTAAAACTACCGGAAGCTCCGCAACCCGTCGCGAATTATGTGCCTCACATTGTGTCGGGCGATCAACTGTTCATATCGGGACAGATCGCGAAAGATGACGCGGGACGCGTGTTAACGGGCCTGCTCGGCGCAGATGTCTCGGTCGAAGATGGGCGCACAGCCGCCCGATACGCCGCTCTCAGTCTTCTTGCCCAGGCCAAAGCCGCGCTCGGCAGCCTCGACCGCGTCGTCCGGGTTTTGCGAGTGACCGGATTTGTTGCGTCGGCACCTGGGTTTTACGAGCAGCCTGCGGTGATCAATGGGGCCTCGGACTTACTCGTCGCCGCGCTTGGCGACGCGGGGCGGCACACGCGATCGGCCGTCGGTGTCGCGAACCTCCCGCTCAACACGTGCGTCGAGATCGACGCCATTTTGAAAATTCGCTGAGCCATGCTCGACCGCACCGCATTCCTCCGTCCGATTGCACATCGCGGACTGCACAATGCAAAGCGCGGTATCATTGAAAACACCGCGCCTGCCTTCGAAGCGGCAATCGCGAAAGGTTACGGCATCGAGTGTGACGTGCGCCCGGCGGCCGAAGGCCTGCCGGTCGTGTTCCACGATGAAGGACTTTCGCGCCTCGTCACAAGCCGCGGCCCAATCGCCAAGGTGACGGAACGGCAACTTCAATCGCTTCGCCATCGCGTCGGCGGCGCGTCGATCCTGACGTTCGCGGAATTGCTCGAACTGGTTTCGGGGCGCGTTCCCTTGGTCGTCGAGATCAAGAGCGAGTGGCACCCGCCGCAAAAATCCTTTCTTGGCAAGCTCGCGGCGGCCGCGTCGGCCTATCGCGGGCCGATCGCGCTGATGTCGTTCGATCCCTCAGTGATGACGGTCATCCGAGCACTCGCGCCGAACCTGCCACGTGGTATGATCTCTGGCAGCTACATTGGTGCAGGATGGTGGTCGAGGCGGATCAGCGGCAAGCGTGCCGCGGCGCTCCGTGATCTGCTGGAGTCTGGCCCTGCCGCACCCGATTTTTATGCTTACGACGTGAACGCGCTACCGACGCCCGTCACGGAATATGCGCGTCTGGTTCAAGGTCTTCCGCTATTCACATGGACCGTGCGAACCGCGAAACAGCGCCGAATTGCGGCCACCTTTGCCGACGCGATGATATTCGAGGGCTTCGAGCCCTAGCCGCGAGATTGTCAAATCGCCGCTCTTTATTGGACGCCTCGAACGCACACCTGATCTGCCGTGAGGCGCTTTGACCTCCCCGTAAGGCGTTGCATAAACTGGTTTTGCCCGGTTCAATTCGTTCAGCTCATGCCGAAATCTTCCGACGCCGTCGTGAAATTCGTGTCATCCATTGCAACCGTCGACGGGCGGCAGTGGGACGCTTGTGCAAATCCCGATCCCAAGGTTTTCAATCCATTTGTCTCATACGCGTTTCTGAAAGCGCTTGAAGACTCGCACTCCGTCGGTCGCGGCAGCGGCTGGCTTCCACGCCATCTCATTCTTGAAGATGAAACCGGCTCGATCGCGGCAGCGGCGCCCGCTTACCTCAAGTCCCACAGCCAGGGCGAATACGTTTTCGATCACGGCTGGGCCGAAGCCTACGAGCAAGCAGGTGGGCGATATTATCCGAAACTGCAGATTGCCGTTCCATTCACGCCAGTTCCTGGTCCGCGGCTGCTGGTCAAACCCGGCCCGCGCGCCTACGCGGACGAACAGCTTCTCGCTGCGGCGGCAATCGAGATTGTGCGCCAGGGCGGGCTTTCGTCCGTGCATCTGACGTTTCTCTCGGCCGACGCTGCCGAGCGACTTCGCGCGCTCGGATTTCTGACGCGAACGGGCCAACAATTTCATTGGCAAAATCGGGGCTACGGTTCGTTCGACGATTTCCTTGCGAGTCTCGCCTCGCGCAAACGCAAGGCGATCCGGAAAGAGCGCGAAGCGGCGGTCGCGCCGGGGATCGAGATCGAGCAGGTTAGCGGCGGCGACATCACAGAAGCGCACTGGGATGCAATGTTTTCCTTCTATATGGATACGGGAAACCGCAAGTGGGGCCGGCCGTATCTCAACCGCGCCTTTTTCTCGGAACTTGGACAGGCAATGCCGGACCGCTGCCTGCTCGTCCTGGCGAAGCACAACGGCCGCTATATCGCAGGAGCGTTGAACCTCGTCGGCGGCGATTGTCTTTACGG
>DASZVX010000154.1:0-1533 GCA_035547255.1 Hyphomicrobium sp. | reverse complement strand
TCATCTTGAGTCGTATGAGAGAGGCAGGATCACGGTGGACGGCATTCATCTCGACGACCGGAAGCGGACAATCGATTCTGTTCGCCGTGAAGTTGGGATGGTATTTCAGCAGTTCAACCTGTTTCCCCACCTTACTGTCTTGCAAAACTGCACGCTCGCGCCGATCCGCTCGCGAGGTCTCGCTCGACGTGATGCCGAAATGATTGCCATGCGGTTGCTGGAGCGTGTCCGCGTCGCGGATCAGGCAAACAAATATCCTGCGCAATTGTCTGGGGGCCAGCAACAGCGCGTCGCCATCGCGCGAGCCTTATGCATGCAGCCGAAGGCGATGCTGTTCGATGAACCGACCAGTGCGCTCGATCCTGAGATGGTCAAAGAGGTACTCGAAACTATGGTGACGCTTGCGAATGAAGGTATGACAATGATTTGCGTGACGCATGAAATGGGCTTCGCCCGACAGGTTGCCGATCGCGTGGTCTTCATGTCGGAAGGCAAGATCATCGAGGAAGGTAGTCCGGAAGAATTCTTCAGTAATGCAAGGCATGAGCGGACGCGCAAGTTCTTGGGTGAAATTCTAAATCATTAGTCATACAGGGACATTCCCGATGACCAAACCGATCTACGTCCTCAACGGCCCTAACCTCAATCGGCTCGGCAAACGCGAGCCAGATATTTACGGCCGCACCACACTCGCCGAGATCGAAGTGATCTGCCGCGAGGAAGCCGGCGACCAACCGCTTGAGTTCCGGCAGACCAACAGCGAAGGGCAGATGATCGAGTGGATCCACGAGGCGACCGATGGCGCCGGAGCCGGCATCATCATCAATCCGGCCGCTTGGACGTTCACCTCGATTGCGGTGCTTGATGCGCTCAAGATGTTCACGGGGCCCATCATCGAGCTGCACATTTCCAATATCCATAAGCGCGAGAGCTACTACCATAATTCCTTCGTTTCAAAGGTGGCGACAGCCGTTGTCGCCGGCCTTGGGCCAAACGGCTATCGTATCGCAACGCGCGCGATGCTCGATCTGCTTGCGTAAGCGACTGGCTTGCGGTGCTCCGTGTCGGTGTAGCTGCGCCACATCTTAGGGGGAGCGAGTGATGCCACTCAAAGGTAGAGCCTTCATGGCGATCTGGCACGACATCGAATCGAGCGATGAGGCCGAATACAGCGACTGGCACACGCGTCAACACATGCCGGAGCGGCTCGGCGTTCCGGGCTTCCTGGTCGGGAGGCGCGCCGTGGATTGGAGCTTGCAGCATCAGCGCTGGTTTACGCTCTATGAGACGCGCACGTTGGAAGTGTTGGGCTCGGATGACTATCGGGCACGGCTCAACAACCCGACGCATTGGAGCAACCGCACGCAGCCAGCTTTCCGTAACTTGGCGCGGTCGGCCTGTATTCTGTCCGCCAGCACTGGCCGCGGAATTGGCGGTGCGATGGCGACAATCAGGCTTGACATGAGCGAGGATGCGCTGACCGGATTCGAAGCGGCCGCCGACATCCTGGCCCACAAAATCGTCTGTTTGAAA
>DASZVX010000153.1:0-42283 GCA_035547255.1 Hyphomicrobium sp. | reverse complement strand
AAACTGCTCCCGCCTGCGTTCAGGAGCGTTCAGTTCTATTAATTTCAAGTATCACAACCAGAGGGGTATTTTACGTTGCAGATGAAAACTATTGCGCTGCTCGCGCTCCTGGGCGCAGCTGTGCCTCTATCGGCTGCCTCGGCCATGACGATCGCCAAGCAGCACACCGTAGCCGCTAGTTCAAATTCGACTGCGGTTCAAAAGGCGGACTACAAGACAAGAAAATTCCGCCACAAGCGCCAGCACTACACTCCCGGCGGCCGCTATAACAAGGCACCGTCGCATTGGCATCGTTATAATAGCCGGCCCGGTAACTGGCGCACGCGCGGCTGCATCATCGTCGGCCCGATCTGGTGGTGCCCGTGAGCTAAGGAAGATTTTCGAGGATCCAGGGGGAGCAGGCATTCTGCTTCCCTTTTTTGTGTGGGATGGCCGTCGTCGGCCCGGTTTTCACGCCGATGAGGCGCGAAACGACGTCGCTGGCGGAGGGCGTAGTTGACATCCCAAGATCGATGAGCGAGGTGTCGCCCGTTGCCTCTTCGGTGGAGCCCATTCTCGGGGCCCTCGAAGATACCTTGCCGGCTTAGCACAGTGGTAGTGCACCTGATTTGTAATCAGGGGGTCGTAGGTTCAAATCCTACAGCCGGCACCAATGATTTTCCGATACTCTCGGTAAGGCCACCGTGACGGCAAGCACCAAGCGTCAGGTCATCCAGCAGCTTCGCTTTCTTGGCTGCTTCCCTCACCCGCTCTCGGGCATAGCGAAGCGTGAACGATCGAGCCGGTTCCTTTCTACCAGGACTGGATGTAGGCCGCGGACTTGACCTCGATCTTGATCCCTTCCGGCGTCGTGTGGTCGAAATCGGGAGAGTCATCGCCGCCTCTTCTTCCGAAAAAGCCCACCGCGTGCTTGGATGCGCAGAGCTTTGAGGGCGATGCGGCGCTTGACGCCGGTGAGCGGCATCATGAACTGGCCGGTGAGTTGGTTCTCCCAATATCGCCGGCCAGAGGATTGTTTAAGAGAGCGGCCCTTGAGCAATCTCCAGATGTTCCGCCAGTAGCGCATGTTGCCGCTGGAGAGCAGCGGCTCATGGCGCGATGCGCCGAACCCGAGCTGATGTTGGAGCTGCCCAAATTCGCGGATGACGGTGGCGTCCTCGCTGCGAACGATGTGGTTGAGCAGCGTGAAGATCGCGAGTTCATCCACCAGCCCGCCATTGCAAAGCGTTGCGCCGCGTACGAGAGCGGGCATCACGTCGGCACGGCCGCGTTCCATCTGCACAACCCGTGGCGCCCATCCATCCCATTGCGATTCCTCGGGCGCAAACACCGGTTCGACGCCAAGAGGCGTTTCACTCAGGGCGACGGTCGTGGTCTCCGGCGCCGAGAACAGGAATTCCACGATCTCCACGCAATCGAAGACAACTTGATGGTATTCTGACGGGATGCCGTAGGTGAAGAACATCGCGCGGTGGTTCATGGCGGCCGGTTGGTATTCCCGCCGTGTGCCGAAGTAGAGCCAAGTCCAGTTCCGGGATTCCGGCACGACGTCCCACAGGACCGTGGCGGCGGTGCCGCCCCAGCCGATGTCGACGACCGCGGCCTTGGAGGGTTCGGCAAGAAGGCCATTCTGGTCCAGGTAGCGATAGAGAAGGGATCTCGCCTTCCGCGAGATTTCGTTCAACTCATTCTGCGCCGCATGGAAGAAAGTGAGCAGGTCTTCTTTTCTGATGTCGCGCCCCACCTCTGGGTCGCCGCCGAAATGATGGCGCGCCAACGCGAGCAGGTCATCCGTTCCCTCACCGAGTCGCCGAATATAGTCCGATACCGGAGCATCGACTCCCGACGTGAGTTGGTGGAGAACGGCTTCCGATCGCGTGTCCAATCCTGCGCGCAACACCACCGCGCGTGAAAGATGGATGTAGGGCGCAGCGAACTTGTCGTGGTGCAAGGCGAGGAACGCTTCACGCGGCGCTTTTCCATCCCTTGCGCAGAAGGCTACGCGGTCGCAGCCGGCACGCGCGGCCTCGGTGCCGATCCATTGCGCAAAGCCCACCGTTAGCGGCGCGGCCACATACCGGCCAATGTCTTGCCAGAACGGGCCTGGTCCTTCGCGCACCAGATAATCCCTCAGCATGCTGCCGATCATTGAGCCGCGGTGTGAGCCATTATTTTCTAGGGAGGAAAGAAGCCCCGCTAGATGGTGTCCTCCGATTCCGCGCGGGAGCTTGTTGGCTACTAGCACGGCCGGGATGCCGAGCCGCGCCGGGGCATCGTAGTCGGAAGCGGGGTTGTCGCCGAAATGCAAGACTTCGTTGAAGGCAACGCCATGACGCTCGACCAGCAGACGGTAGGCGGACCCATCGCCCTTCACGACACCATCAGCCGACGACACGATAAGGTCGTCGACGGCAAGGTGATGCAATGCAAGCACCTCCGCAATGAAGTGCTTGGGGAGGTACATGTCGGAGACCGCCACCACCTTCTTGCCCATGGCCTTGGAGAGGTTCAGCCAACGTGCGATGTCGGCTCGGGGGTAGAGGTTGGCCATTTCGAAGGAAAGCTCGGACTCCGCGTCGCCGGTGAGCAGCGCGTAGATCTGCGCGAGGGTGACATCGAGCTCCGCCGCGTGCCGGTTCCTCGCCCTCATCTCCGCGCGTCTTCTTTCCAGGCCGAAAGCCGCATTTCCTTGCAATGAACCCAGCGCGTCGAAGAGGTGGGTGGGTTCAAGGAAGGGACGGCGCAGCAACGTATCGAACACATCGAACGACACGACAGTAGCGCGGTTTATAGCTTCCTCGACAGTGCAGTTGAACGTGCGCGCAAGGAAGTATGGCGGGAAGGTCGGGTCGGCCTGAGGTCGGTGTCGGGTCGTTGGCACCGCGTCCAGCCGCGGTGAAACGATACTCATGGCAAGGCCTCCTCCAAGGCAAGGGTGGAGTTGATGGTGGCGTAGACTTGCGGCACGTAGCTGTCGACGGTGCTGCGGAATGCGTTACGGGCGGACGTCGAGACGCGTTTGATCTCTGTCATTGGGAATGCCTGTGAATGCCACCAGTCGGAGGCGGACGGACCTTTGGCCTGAACATCTGGACGATGCCCACGGGCACGAGGAAGGCGGCGAAGCCGAGCGTGCCGTAATAGGCGACCGGCGGCAGGCACTGGGTGATCTACATGTTGAGTTCGCCGACGTAGAGCGGGCGTTTCGGAAGCGGCTCATCTGTGGACTCGCCCGAGGGTGGTGACGCCGGCGAGGACGCCGAGGATGAGAAGGATCATCAGTTGGGTTCTCAGTAGTTGCGGTGGTTCTGGACGGAGGCGCGGCGGTGTCGGTGGGTGTGGCGCTGTATACCAAGCGGAACGCGTCGGTGAAATGCTTTTCGCTGCGGTAACCCGCGCGCCCCGCCACCTGCTTCACGAGGAGGCACGTGTGTGTCAGCAGCTTCACGGCGTAGCAGATGCGAGCCTTGCGGATGAGTTCGCCGAGCGTCGGCGCCGCGAGGGCGATCAGCGCGCAGCGGAACTTTGTTTCGCTCATGCCGTCGATGCGGCGGGCGAGCCTCTCCGGCGTAAGCGTCAACGCCTTGTAGTGTTCACGGCGTTCCTCGATCCAACCGAGCGCCGCCGCCTCATTCTCGGCGGCATCCTTGTTTGCCCACTCCGCGTGGATGCACTCATCGATGTCGTTCTCACACAGCCAATTTATTCAAGTTCTTGGTACGATAAGCGGCGACGCACAATTGCCGGGAGGCTTGTGGCAACGCTGGACATCATCACATCACTTGGCCCACGGCGTGAATATGGAGACTGATGCGGTCGATGTCCTCAATGAGCCAGCCGGCGTTGAGGTTCGCGCACAAGGAGGCCAGATAATCACGGATCTTTTTGGCATCATTGTCCCGACCCATTCTACGGGCCAACATTACCCGCTGAGCGGTGTGACATCGCCCGAATGGTACATCGCGCTGGCCCATGACTTGAGCTCTTCGGCGTAGAAGTCATATTTGTTCGGATCTGGTTGCGAAGCGAAGAGCTTCAGGCACGGCGAGATATTGGCGTCGTCCAGCCGGAAGATGGCTGTGTTGTCGATCTTCATCCAGAGGGACATCTTGCCGTGCAGATACCTGGCGAGGACGGGAAGCCAATCGCAGTCGATCCAGCTGAAGTCTTGAAAGATGAGCAGCGAGCCTGTGGAAAGATAAGGCGCCAGCGCCGTCATCCCAGCATAAGTTGCCGACCAGCTTTTGAAACCATCGATGAAGACCGCGCCGATTTGCTTCCCTGCCGGCACATGAGCGGAGATCGGAAACGTCGCATCCTCGTTGCCGTAAGGGATGAGCGCCCGGTGCGGTGACAGAAAGGTTGCGTAAGGTTTTGTTGCGTGGATTTCCTCAAAGGCCTTGAGCCACGCGCCGTGATTGGTTTCAGCGCGAGCGCCGTCGCTTAGATTGAGCTTGCTGCAGTCCTGCTTGAGGCAATTGACGAAGCCTTCGTCGGCCCATTTAAAGCTGTCAAGCACGTAGTACGAACCGGAGAACCCCGCACGAGCGAGACCTCGGCCGATCGCTCCAGTCGAGCCGCCCAGGTAAGACCCAATCTCCAAGACGTCGCCGCTTACCGGAATGGACGAGAAGAAATTTAGCAGGAACGCGAGCTCCCTCCGGGTGACCATCGTCGGAATTCCGTCGAATGTACGATCGCCAAATAACGGCTTGTCTTCCTCTGAGATAAAGCTCGCCATTGCTTGACCGAGAAACACGGCGCGCCGTTGGCCCTCGAATACGGCGGCGTCGGCCGCCTGTAGCAACCCGGTGAATTCCATAGCCATCACTGCTGAACTGCTCCGCTAAGATTCATGAGAGGATCAACGCATCGATATCTATGCCGAGCACCGTGCACATCTCCCGCACGCCCGGAAGGCCCGCCAGGCGCCAACGCATCCCGGTGTCGATCTTCGACCGCCAACGGCCGTCGTCTTCCGCTGTCGCGTTCACCTTGGCGAAGTAATCGACGCTCTCCCGGAACTCCGGGGTAATCTGTTCCTGTTTGGCCTTGAAGGGCCAAGCCGCGACATTACCGCCGAGATAATGATGCACGCGTTCCTGTGCCGGCATGCCAAGGCCAAGCCACGACGACACTGTTGAGAGCAACCGTTGCGGTTCCTTAAGGACACGATTGTGATAGACGGTGAGGATTGGAATGAACCTTGCGCAGCGTTGGACAACGGACAACGCATCCCGATTGATGATCATCCAGGACAGTACACACTGCTCGAGGCTTTCTCCAGTCCGATTGGCCAGGCTCACGGCGAAGGCGAAGGGGTGACGCACACAGTGAAGCACTGAAATCTTCCCGGGCCATTCCGCGAAGTCAGCGTGCGAGCTGACGTTGAGGAACCACCATGGCGTTTTTGAGCTATCGAGAATGACTTCAGCCCGCGTCGCTTCCGCTAGAATGTCGTATACCCTTGGTCCAGGACCGCTCTTTCCAAGACGGTCGAACATTGCTGGGGTCCACAGCGCACAGTCCAGATCGTGCGCCCAGCAGTAGGCGCAGCGGTCCATGTAGGTCGTGGGGTTGTCGGCTCCATGTGGGTGCATGTTGAAGGCAGCGATGCGGTCGATTTCACCGACGACCGCGACGTTCTCAAATCTGCCGACCAGGCGTTGTGTAATTGTGCTCCCGGAAAAAGGTGTGCCAACAATCCAGACCGCGTGTGTAGTCATAATTCCTCCGAAGGGAATGCCTTAGCAGACCCGGCTTTCTTCTTTCAATGACTTGAAGGGAAATCACCCGTTTAACGTTATGCGGCTCCAGATGTCGGCCTGCTTTGAAGGCCTTCGAAACAAGCCGATGCAGACAAGTACTTCCTGGTGGTAGGGTCAGCTGACAAAAACCTTCGGTCGGTCGACAGAATTGATAGCAGCCGTCACTGAGGTTGGAAACGTGCAGGTTGTGTGTCAGTTCGTAAACTTCTGGAAAAGTGACGGCATCAAGGATGTTCCGGAAGTCTTCATCGATAGGCAGCGTTCGCCGAGCTTTCTCGTGCATCAGCGCTGACCTGCTGATGGCGGCAGGGCTGGGGCTGGGTGTCGCGCAAAGGCCGTTACGGCTCGCCCGGGGCCGTGTATGATTGCTCCGGGAAGTGGAATACCCGTCCACTGGGCAAACTCCAGCGGGGCGTTCCCGCGGCGGAATTTGCGACTGGAGACGATGGGACGTCGAGCGTGCAGGAACGTAGCAACAGCGCGACTGGAATCTGTGGCGTTCTCTTGGACCTCGGAGGCGTCATATACATTGGCAACACCCCCATTGAAGGCGCCCTTGCGGCGGTCGAACGCCTTCGCCATGAGGGGCTGCCACTGCGTTTCATCACAAACACGACGCGGCGCTCGAAGCGTCAGGTCATGGCGGATCTGCGCCGAATGGGTCTCCATGTCTCAAGCGAAGAACTCCTGACCCCGGCCCTGCTGGCGCGGACCTATCTCGAAAAGCACGCACTATCGCCATTTCTGGTTGTGCATCCCAATCTGGAGGAGGATTTTGCAGGCCTTCCTCCCGGCCGGGCAGAGGCCGTCATCGTCGGAGACGCCGGAGAACACTTCACCTACGACCGCCTCAATCGCGCTTATCGGAAGATGATCGACGGTGCTGAATTGTTGGCGCTCGCGAAGAACCGAAACTTCAAGGATGCGGACGGAGAATTGAGCCTAGACGCTGGACCCTTCGTCGCCGCTCTCGAATTTGCCGCGAACAGAAAGGCCGTTTTGTTCGGCAAGCCGTCGGCCGACTTCTTCAATACGGCTGTCGATGATCTCCACTGCCGGGCAGACCAGGTTGTCATGATCGGTGACGATGCAGAGGCCGATGTGGAAGGCGCGATCACCAGCGGCCTGAAGGGCATTCTCGTTCGGACCGGCAAGTACCGCCCGGGAGACGAATCCAAATCGGGTTCCCGGCCCAGCTATCTTGCCGAGAATCTCGATGAGGCTGCGCGCTGGATTTTGGCGCACCGTCAGAAGTGACTCGGAGAGCGATACTTGAGCCCTTTCCGTCCACCAACTTAAACGCTGCCTATTCCCAGGGCTTATTTTGGAACTTTGCTCTATCCTGATGGCGAAAGACCAGCAATGAATGCTCGCGCCCGCATCACTGCGCAATATGCCTGCCAGCGCCGTCAGCTCGGTCACGTTTACCAAAACTCGGCTGACCCCGTCGGCCAAAACCCGGGTCACTCGCTTTGCGATGCAGTGCAGCTTTTGCAGTCCGCGCCGTTTTGCATAAGCTTATTGCATGCGTTTTGGTCAACGCCCCGCCGGAGACCCTGCAGCGAAATGCTGCGCAGGCGGACCTTCGCAAAAATCTCGCCGTTTGTGCTAGAATTGAGTTGTAGGTTGCGCGCGCCGCTTTTATCGAGGCGAGCCAATCCACGACTTTGGCACTCATGCAGAACTACCCAGTTGGTCAGCGATGCTCCTCGCAGGTGCTGGACCGCCTAGGATCCGACGACAGGAGAGGGACATGACTCTACGCATCAACGACACGGCCCCCGATTTCACGGCCGATACTACGGCCGGACAAATCCATTTCCACGAATGGATCGGCGACGGTTGGGCTGTCCTGTTCTCGCATCCAAAGGATTTCACGCCGATCTGCACGACCGAACTCGGAACCATGGCCGGACTGCAGAAGGAGTTCGACCGGCGCAACACGAAGATCATCGGCATTTCGGTCGATCCGGTCGACAGCCATCACAAGTGGAAGGGCGACATCCAGAAAGTGAGTGGCTTTGCCGTCAACTATCCGCTGATCGGCGACAACGATCTCGCCGTCGCCAAGCTTTACGACATGCTCCCGGCTTCTGCCGGCAATACGTCGGAAGGGCGCACGCCTTCAGACAACCAGACCGTGCGTTCGGTCTTCGTCATTGGGCCCGATAAGAAGGTCAAATTGATCCTGACGTATCCGATGTCGACCGGGCGCAACTTCCAGGAAATCCTGCGCGCCATCGATTCCATTCAGCTCACTGCCAAATATCCGGTTTCAACACCGGCCGACTGGCAGCCCGGAGAAGATATCGTCATCGCGGGCTCGGTCTCGGACGAAGATGCCATCAAGCGCTTCGGGCATTTCGAAACGATCCTGCCGTATATTCGCAAGGCAAAGCAGCCGTCGTCGTGATATAGTGGACTGAGCCGGTAGCGGGTATCCGGCGCCTCGTGCGCCGGGTGCCCGAGAATAAAAAAAAACCGGCTCGGATCGCTAGATTGCTCTCGAAGTGCGCGAGCCAACGCGGAGACGACGACAGTGATTTTCCGTCAACTGTTTGACAACGTCTCCAGTACTTACAGCTACCTGCTCGCCAGCCGACAGGGCGGCGAAGCGCTTATCATCGATCCCGTTCTCGAAAAAGTCGACCGCTACATTCAGTTGTTGAATGAACTCGACCTACGGCTCGTGAAGGCCGTCGATACACACCTCCACGCAGATCACATTACCGGTCTTGGCGCACTTCGCGACCGCACGCACTGCATCACCGTCATGGGCGAGCAGAGCAAAGCCGACATCGTGTCGATGCGGCTCTCCGATGGCGAGAAGCTGACGATTGAAGGCGTTAGCCTCGACGTGATTTACACACCCGGACACACGGATGATTCCTATTCGTTCATCATGCCGGACCGCGTTTTCACGGGCGACACGTTGCTGATCCGTGGCACGGGCCGAACAGACTTTCAAAACGGCGACGCGCGTGCCCAATACGACTCGATTTTCAATCGTCTCCTCACATTGCCGGACTCGACGTTTGTCTTTCCTGCGCACGACTATAAGGGCGATACAGTCAGCACCATCGGTGAGGAAAAGAACTTCAATCCGCGCCTGCGCGTCGGGTCCGTCGAAGAATACATTGACCTGATGAACAATCTGCACCTGCCTGATCCGAAGATGATGGACGTTGCCGTGCCGGCCAACATGCACGTGGGACTCGCGCAGAACGAAATCGCGCAGCGCGGTTGGGCAGTCACGCCCTCGGAAGCGATTGCCCTTGTCGGCCGCCCCGATGTGGCCTTCGTAGACTTGCGCGAACCGAACGAGCGGAAACGAGATGGTGAGATCCCGGGTTCGCTCCATGCCCCCTATCCTGCCTTGCAGGAAAATCTGCATCGCGGAGGAATCCTCCACGAGCTCGCAGCGACAAAACGGATCGTCTTCTATTGTGCATTCGGCGAACGCTCGAGCATGGCCGTGCAGGCAGCTCGGGATACCGGACTTTCGTCGGCATGCCATATTCACGGCGGGCTCGCTGCCTGGAAGACAGCGAAAGGTCCACTGCTTCACTGATCTCGATGTGCATTCGAGGAGACAGCCTTGCGACTTGCCTTCACGCTCGCCCGCGCCGTTGGGAATACCCCACTCATCAAGCTTCGTGCCGCGTCGGAAATTACGGGATGCACGATCCTCGGCAAGGCCGAGTTCATGAACCCCGGCCAGTCGGTCAAAGACCGTGCGGCGCTCTTCATCTTCAATGACGCGTGGACCAAAGGCCAGATCCGCTCAGGCGGCGTGATCGTCGAGGGAACGGCGGGAAACACGGGTATCGGCCTGACCATGATCGGCAACGTCATGGGCTGCCGAACCGTCATCGTGATCCCGGACAACCAGTCGATCGAGAAAAAGGAAACGCTCCGGCTCTTGGGTGCAGAACTCGTCGAAGTGCCGGTCGCTCCCTACTCGGACCCCAACAACTACGTGAATTATTCAGAACGGCTGGTCGCTGCTCTGGCCAAGACCGAACCAAATGGCGTCATCTGGGCGAACCAATTCGACAACATCGCCAACCGGCAGGCTCACGTCGAGACAACGGCCGCAGAGATCTGGGAACAGACCCAGGGAAGAGTCCATGGCTTTGTCTCGGCGGTCGGTACGGGAGGCACGCTTGCCGGCGTCGCCCAGGGGCTGCGGGAGCGGAGCAAAGACATCAAGATCGCGCTCGCGGACCCGCCCGGCGCGGCGCTTCACAGCTACTATACGACAGGACAGCTGAAAGCCGAGGGCTCGTCCGTTGCGGAGGGCATAGGCCAGACCCGCATTACGAAAAACCTCAAGGGCTTCATGCCGGACTTCTCATATCGGATCCCGGACGCAGAGGCTCTCGATATCGCTTTCAATCTGGTTCGGGAAGAAGGCCTGTGCCTCGGCGCTTCAAGCGGGGTCAATATCGCCGGAGCTATTCGGCTCGCCAGAGAACTTGGACGCGGCAAGACGATCGTGACCGTGCTATGCGACCTCGGCATGCGGTATCAGTCGAAAATGTTCAATCCGCACTTCCTGCGGGAGAAGGGCTTGCCGGTGCCGAAGTGGCTCGAGCAAACTCCCCTGCCGCCGCCCAAAGTATTTGTCTGATCCGATCCCATAGTGCGCGAGCCGTTTACTCAGCGATATCCGGCTCGACGAGCTGCGCAAGCTGAGCGAGAGATTGCTGCCAGCCAAGATAACAGGCTTCAACCGGAATAACGGCTGGTATGCCGGATTGCTCGATGTTGACCTCCGTGCCTACTGAGACCGACTTGAGGGCAATCGTCACGTGCATGGTGCCGGGAAGATTCGGATCATCGAAGCTATCGGTGTAGCGGATAAGTTCATTCGGAATGAGTTCGAGGTATTCTCCACCGAATGAATGCGCCTTTCCCGTCGTAAAGTTTGTGAACGACATCCTGAATTTGCCGCCGGTCTTCGGATCCATATGGTCAACCTTGCATGTAAAGCCATAGGGTGGCAGCCATTTGGCCATGGCGTCTGCTTCGAGGAAGGCGCGGTAGATCTTCTCGGGTTTGGTGGCGAATACGCGGTGCAAGCGGACGGTGTTCGTGGACGTAGCGGCTGTTTTCAGTTTCTCGGACACGATGTTGCTCCTTCGTTTTCTGTGTGCAAGCGGCGCGACGGTTCCGCTTCCTGCCATCAAGACGTTTGGTGCATGCCCCGATCCGACAGGCGACTGAGGCTCTATTTTGCTATTTTTGCCCGAGCGGCGGACTCCGAACTGGCTCACGCCACGTTTCAATACAAAAATGGCGCTGCAGCTATGAAACGATGACGTCACTCAAATTTTCTGTCGACCCTGTCGGACTGCCTCGTACTGGATCGTCCTAGAGAAGACCAAAGGAGACGCGATGCTCTACACCCTGCTTTGCTATAATAAAGAAGACGTCGTGTGGTCCTGGAGCAAGGAAGAAGACGACGCGGTGATGAGCCGCCTGAATGTCGTCCACGAAAAGCTCGTCAAAGAAGGCAAGCTCGGCCCTGCGCTCCGGCTTTTGCCGACAACCACCGCCACGACCTTGCGCGCGCCCGATATGGTGATCGATGGCCCTTTCGCCGAGACGAAGGAACAGCTGCTCGGCTTTTATGTCATCGACGTTCCCGATCTCGATGCCGCGCTCGCCGTAGCGCGTGAGCTTTCTGCAGCCAATCCGACAAGCGTCTATGAAATCCGTCCGGTAGCGCTCTACGTGCCGGAAGCCCGTCCGAATGCACCCAAGGATCGCGTCAAAGCTTACTGAGATGAACCAAGTCATCCACGACCCGGCCTGGATCGATAGCACATTGACTGCGGCTCGCCCGCAGGCCGTCAGTGCACTCCTCCGCTATTTCCGCGATATGGACACCGCGGAAGAAGCTTATCAGGAGGCGTGCCTCCGTGCGCTCAAGAATTGGCCGCGTAATGGGCCGCCTCGCGATCCGGTTGCCTGGCTGATCCTGGTCGGGCGGAACGCGACGCTCGATGGTACGCGCCGGCGGAGTCGTGACGTCGCGCTGCCGCCGGATGAGCTGATCTCCGATCTCACCGATGCGGAAGCTCCGCTCGTCGAGCGTTTGGATGACTCGCACTATCGCGACGACGTTCTGCGATTGCTGTTCATCTGTTGCCATCCCGAACTCCCCGCAACACAGCAGGTTGCGTTGGCGCTTCGCATCGTATCCGGACTTTCGGTCGGCCAGATCGCGCGCGCCTTTCTCGTGAGCGATGCCGCAATGGAGCAACGCATCACGCGCGCCAAGGCACGGATTGCAAAAGCCGATGTGCCCTTCGAAACGCCCGGCCCGGTCGAGCGGAGCGAGCGCCTCGCGGCGGTCGCAGCGATGATCTACTTGCTCTTCAACGAAGGTTATACCGCCGGCAATGATTCCGCACGTGCATCTCTTTGCGACGAAGCCATCCGATTGGCGCGGCTGCTTCTGCGTCTGTTTCAAACCGAGCCGGAGATCATGGGATTGGCCGCGCTGATGCTTCTGCAGCAGTCGCGGCTGCCCGCACGCTTCGATAGCGAGGGTGATGTGATCCTGCTCGAAGATCAGAATCGCGCACTCTGGAACGCAAATCTGATCAATGAAGGTGTGGCGCTTTTGGACAAGGCGATGCGCCATAACCGACCCGGCGCCTATCAAGTCCAGGCTGCCATCGCTGCCACACACGCACGCGCTGCGCATTTTGCCGAAACGGATTGGGCTGGAATTGACGCGCTCTACGCGGCGTTGGAACGGATGCAGCCTTCGCCAGTCATTACGTTGAACCGCGCAGTGGCGACTGCAAAACTTCACGGAGCAGAGGCTGGGCTCACGATGATTGCGCCTCTGGAAAAAGCTCTATCCGGTTATTTTCATTATTTCGGCACACGCGGCGCTTTTCTATTGCAGCTCGGCCGAACCTGCGAAGCACGCGCAGACTTCGACCGTGCCATAGCCTTGGCCGGAACGCCCGCGCAGGCTGCCCACATTCGCCGGCACCTGGACCGACTGATTCAAGACGCTGGATAATTTTTTCGGGAGTGCTGTCGGATCTTTTTCAGCCTGCCCGTCCTTAGCGCACAGCCAAAGTGGAGAGCATCATGTCCAACACACCCAATCCGCCCGTAAAAGGAGGCGCGATCGTCTATCTCGCCGTCGATGGCGCCGCCAAAGCCGCCGAGTTCTACCAGAAGGCGTTCGCCGGTGAGTTGGCGAGGCTCTTTCCACCCGACGACAAGGGTCGGACGATGCATGCTCATCTGTACATCAATGGCTCGTCCGTAATGCTTGGAGATTTTTATCCGGAGCACGGCCATCAGGTCGTCGCTCCTGCGGCCTTCAACATCACACTCACGGTCGATGACACAGATGCCTGGTTCGAACGCGCGGTCGCTGCGGGCTGTACGCCGAAAATGCCGGTCTCCGACATGTTCTGGGGCGATCGATACGGCCAAGTGCAAGACCCGTTTGGGGTGGTTTGGGCGATTAACGGGCCAGTGAAAAAATGAATCCGCTTCGTTTGAGACTTCACTTAAATTTCGGAGTGTCGCCATGAAAAGCTATCTCGCCGTATTTCTCGGGAAACCCGAAGCAATGGACGCATGGAAAAAGATGCCGGAAGCCGACCGCAAACAGCGCGAACAAGACGGTATCTCGGCATGGCATAAATGGGTCGCAGACCATAAAGATGCGATTGCGGAAATGGGTTCACCGCTCGGGAAGACCAAACGCACCGATAAAAATGGTGTAACCGACACACGCAATGAGCTCGGAGCATGGACGGTTGTGAAAGCGAATTCTCAGGATGAGGCCGCGAGGCTGTTCCTCAACCATCCGCACTTCACGTTTTTTCCGGGAGACCGTGTGGAGGTAATGGAGTGTTTGCCCATCCCTGGGGCGCAGTGATCCCTACATACCTTGCAAAATCGGCGGGCCAGCGCCTTGCGAACAACCGGCCCGTCAAGTTCCGTTGACGGCTCTCAGCGTGTGGGGTTCGTGTTCGTCCCTCCCCCGCTCGTCCCCGTGCTGCTGCCGCTGCCGCTCGAAGAATTACCGTACGGATCCTGTGCGCTTCCCGGGACCGGTGGCGCGGTGGGCGTAAAGGGCGTCCTGTTGTTTTGGAACGAACCTGGGCCAGCGTTTGGGTTGGTCATTCCTGTACCTGGATTCCCCATGCGCGTACCTGGATTCATTCGCGCGCCGCCTGTGGCGCCCTGAGAATTTCCGGCACTGCCCAGTGACGCCGCCAATGCAGGCATGGCGCCCATCAGCGTCATAATCGCCGATGCAATGATCAATTTTTTCATATCTCAACCCTTGAGCTATTCAGCCATAGTTACGGAACCGGCATTGGGTGTGCGCCGTTCCGCGGAACGCGTTTGCGTTAGGAGTCGCGGGAAAAAACTCAGATCAAGGCGAGAACAGACGGGCCTGCAACGCGCTCGTCGACTCGCTGAGATAGCGCTCGATGATCGGCAAATGCGGTTCTATCGCAGCGCGCCCCGCAGCAATCATTTCATCGGCGCGGTGGAAATCGAGGACACCGATGTGGCCGAGATTTGGCGCGATCAGGAGATCGGGTGGATCGCCCATCAACCGCGCGCGTGCGATACGGTCATGGAATATGCTGAAGGAGTTCAGGATCACCGAAGTGATCCCGGGCGCCGCTTCCTTCTGATGGCCGAAAAGCTGGCGATGCAAAAGCTGCAGAGCACCGCGCCCATTCCAGCGCGTTATCGGCGCAACCTCTTCTGCGACAGGCTCGCTTACCTCCACATCATCCGTGGCGTCGTCGACAAGGATGCCGCCGCGGCCGAACTCGCTCGTCAGGTTGATGGCGATGACCGTTCGCGCTCCCAGAGCGCGGCAGACCGAAACAGGAATCGGGTTGACAAGACAGCCGTCGATCAACCAGCGGCCATTCAGGCTGACGGGTCGGACAATGCCCGGAATGGCCGAGGATGCGCGAACGGCATCGTTGACATATCCACGGCGCAGCCAGATCTCGTGTCCGCCCGCCAGATCCGTAGCGATCGCCGCAAAGCGGATCGGAAGGTTCTCGATCCTGAGACCGTTCAGGTGATCGTCGAACTTGTCGAAGAGGCGTTGGCCGGCGATCAGGCCGGAGCCTGACACACTCAAATCCAGATAGCCGAAGACGCGACGGCGCGTCAGGCTGCGGGCGAAATCTTCAAGCTGATCGAGCCGGCCGCCGGCAAAATGTCCGCCGACGATGGCGCCGATTGACGTGCCAACGACGATATCAGGCGTCAAACCAGCTTCTGCAAGGACGCGAAGCACGCCGATGTGTGCCCAACCACGGGCAGCGCCACCTCCGAGTGCCAGTGCGAATTTTTCTTTTGCCATTGCGCTATTTGAAAAGATCGGCGCGGTCCGGATCGAACCATACTAACATAACGCATCGGCGAAGGATTTGGTTCTCTTTTCTGACAGGTTAATCGGCGGACTTGCTAACGCTTGGGCGCGCAGCGACGGGTTGTACTTGCTGGCGCGTTTGACGAAGGCGAATTGTGATAGGCGTGCGCGGTGACGACGCATGCCATAACCGAACGTATACTTGGCTATCTCTGAGCGCGACCGATCGCAGCGCCTTTCGGCTTCGCCGTCTAGCGGGGCGACTGATCCTCATCGGGCTTTGGTTTGGCCGAAGCCGCAGGAAACGCCAGATACGCCGATACGGCGAGTGCGAAATCGAAAGACCCCGGGCGCCTTCGCTGAAGCAGCGCATCAACGGCGCTTGCTTCCGCCATCATCGCATCAATCTCCTGAGGCGCCAGTTCGACCGGAGAGGTCGGACCTGTGCCGTTGACTTCCTCCGCTTTTGGCATGACGCAAACCTTCGGTTTTCAATGACAACAATTTGAATTGTAAAAAGGGCGTGCGCGAGACTTCGGCCGTTTTGAAAGATGGGGCGAGCGCGGCTTTCGCCACACTCGCCCTAGGCTGAGCGACGAAGAAAAATTTTCGCTCCCGCATAGGAAAACACGGGACAACACGCCGAAGCGGACGGGAAAAGTTGTCAGCCCATGCATCACTCAGCGGCATGAATCCAATTCACGCAAGACGTATACGGACAATTATTTTAGCTTCATAATTCCAAGGCTTCCATTGGAAATTATGCCATCATTGCCGCCCCGAATTAAGGCTGAAAGTTTTCCGAGAAGCGAATTTTCGGCAGGGTGTCTGCCGAGGTTTTTAACGCGTAGTCTCAAACGCTGTCGGCTGGAATCTGCCTCAGAGGTCACCCAAGGAACCGCCCATTAGCGCGCGAGTTTACGCTGTGTAGCGAAGCGCCTTGGAGGACATATTCCATGGACACGCGCATGTTTTGGGCGATTGTCGCGATATCGGCCGCGACGACGCCTGCCGTGGCGCAAACCACGACGACGCCTGCTTCGCCGAGTTCGCCATCGGGAGCCACTTCTTCTCCACCCAACACATCGAATCCCGGCACGACCAATCCCAGCACGACGTCGCCAAATCCCAACACAACATCGCCGTCCGCGTCGACCGGTACGAACAGTCCAGGCGCCGTCGGCTCGTCGGAGGCCCCCAGCAACACCGTAATACCCTCGCCGATCGAGCAGAACAGGCTCGATCCCTCCGCTCCAAGCCGGAACCGGCTGCTTGTCGGTCCAGGAAGCTCGGGAAATTCGATTACAAATCCCGACGCCAACTCTTCGGACCCCGGAGCGCCCGGGCAAAGCCTCAACGCCATCAACGAGGGCGCGCCTTCGACCAACGGCACCAGCACCGGAACATCCGGCTTCGGTGTGACGCCGGCTCCGTCGCCACTGTCACCGAACATGTATCCGCAGCCTCTGACGACGCCTCCAACACCAAACCCCGCCAGCAACTATCCTGCGCCGCTGACAACTCCGACTTTGGCGCAGCCTGGCATAACTCCCGGCCTCACTCCCGGCTTCGGTGTCGGCGCTCCCGGTGCTCCCAGCACGGGGGCAAGCACAGGCTTGCACGGCGGCATGCAAACTCATTCTTTCTCAAGCCACGGCCTGTCCAGCGGACATGCAGGGGGCGGCCATCGCTAGCTTTATAAGCCGATACGATAGGCTCCGGGCATACGGAGCCGGGCATCGGTTACGGGATCATATTTAAGAGGGAAGGACAGCGGCGAATGCGAGCTGTACGCGCGATCTTATTTTGCATTTTAACACTCGGAATAGCCCCGCCCTGCATCGCAGACACCAATCCGAGCCCTGCGGCCGCGCCCGAAAAAACCGCGCCTGCCGAACCCGTGACAGACCCATCCAAGCATGACACGAAAGCCCCTCATTCACCGAAGGACGGCACGCCAGCGGTTGTCGTCGACGACAACCAGGTCGAGAACCTTCTCGGACGGGATGTGAAAAGTGCAGCGGGAGAAAAGCTCGGCCAGATCACCGATGTCATTGCCGGCCGCGGCGGCGACGTGCGGGCCGCCGTGATTGATTTCGGCGGCTTTCTGGGAGTCGGCAGCAGGAAAGTTGCTGTTGCCTGGGATGCGCTGAAATTCTCGCCTGATGCCATCGTCGTCGACATGACACGCGACGAGCTCCGCGTAACGCCCGAATATCGTCCAGGCGAGCCGATCGTCATTGTCGGACCGCAGCATTCAAAAAGCTCCGCCTCGCCCACGCCGGCTGCCAAGCCGCCGACACCGCAATGAGCCCACAATGCGCCACACCCCTGCATGGCATTGACGAATGCAGTACGCGGGAGGGCATCGCGAGGCAGCGGCTTTAGCTCCATCCCAAAGGAGCCAGATCGGCGTCGACTGGTTTTCGTTCTTCGTCGCCGATGTGCAAATGGGCTTCGGGCCGTTCCTGACCGTCTACCTCACGACGGAGAAGTGGACGAACGCCGATATCGGCCTCATCTTCACGGTCGGGAGCGTGGTCGCCCTCGTGGGGCAACTGCCCGGCGGCGCCTTCGTTGATGCTGTGCGGCGCGAGCGGCTTCTCGCAAGCTTGGCGATGATCGCCATCGGCATCAGCGCCTTCTCGATTGCGGTCTTGCCACAGTTCTCCGCTGTACTTTTCGCCCAGCTCCTGCATTCGACCGCTAGCGTCATCATCGGGCCGGCGCTTGCCGCCATCAGCCTCCGTCTTGTCGGACACAATCTGATCGGCGAACGTCTAGGTCGAAACGCCGGTTTCGCTTCGGCGGGCAGTGTCGTCGCTGCAGCCGCGATGGGCGCGTGCGGTTACTATCTCTCGAGTCAGGCCGTCTTCTATGTGTCGGCGTTGATGGTCGTTCCGGCGCTCATCGCGCTGCAAATGGTTTCGCCAACGGATTTGCACCGGCACGCCATCGCGCGAAAGAAATCCGCGGAATATCACCTTGGTTCTGCCGTTGCAGAGCTCGCCAAGAACCGTACGTTGCTGATCCTGTCTGCAACTGTGTGCCTATTTCATCTGGCGAATGCCTCCATCCTGCCGCTCGTCGCGAACCTGATCACGCTACGCGCCAGCAACCAGGCGACGGCGCTCGTGGCATTGTGCATCATCGGTCCGCAGATCGTCGTTGCACTGGCTTCGCCCTATGTTGGACGTTGGGCTGACCGTCACGGACGGCGGCCACTCCTCCTTATCGGTCTAGGTTCTCTCCCGGTTCGCGCCGCGCTGCTCGCCATCAGCTCGGACCCGCTGGCGCTGGTTGCAATCCAAGTTCTCGACGGTATTTCAGCGGCTGCCCTCGGCGTTCTCGTTGCGAGTTCCGTTGCCGACGTGACGCGAGAATCTGGAAATTTCAATCTGGCGCTCGGGGTGACCGGCATGGCGATGGGGGCCGGCTCCGCGATCAGCACAGCTCTCGGCGGTGCGGTGGCTTATCGCTTCGGCGTCGCGACAGCGTTTACGATGCTATCGGCCATCGGACTTCTGGCATTCGTCGTCTTCGCACTTTTCATGCCGGAGACGCGCCATCCCGACACCGATCCTGAGGATGAAGAAGAAACCGATCCTGATGTGTGACGGGCCAAGCCCCTTACGTCCGCTTTTGCGGTGGCAGATCCGTGCAAACGCCTTCGAAGACTTCGGCTGCCATGCCGACCGATTCCGAGAGGGTCGGATGCGGGTGGATCGTCTTGCCGATGTCGATCGCGTCGGCGCCCATTTCGATGGCGAGGCAAATTTCCGAAATAAGATTTCCGGCCTCGATGCCGACGATGCCGCCGCCTATGATCCGCTGCGTTTCGGGATCGAACAACAGTTTCGTGAAGCCTTCGTCGCGGCCGTTGGCAATCGCACGTCCGGATGCGGCCCACGGAAAGATGGCTTTGCGATATGCGACGCCCTGCCGCCTAGCCTCGGCTTCCGTCACTCCAGCCCAGGCGATCTCCGGGTCCGTGTAGGCGACGGAGGGAATTTGCCGGGCATCGAAATAGCTTGTTTTTCCCGCCGCATTCTCCGCCGCAACATGACCTTCGTGCACGGCCTTGTGCGCGAGCATCGGCTCGCCTGAAACGTCGCCAATGGCGAAAATATGAGGAATGTTGGTGCGCATCTCTTTGTCGGCCGATACGAAGCCGCGTTCCGTAACATTGACGCCGGCTTTCTCGGCGCCGATCTGCTTTCCGTTCGGCTTCCGGCCGACGGCGATGAGAACCATGTCGTAGGCTTGAGGTTCAGACACCGCGTTCGCGCCTTCAAACCGGACGTAAATCCCGTCCGGCTTTGCCTCGGCGGCGACGACCTTCGTTTCAAGCATGACGCGATCGAAGCGCCGCGCGTTCATTTTCTGCCACACGGCGACAAGATCGCGGTCGGCACCGAGCATCAAACCATCGAGCGCTTCGACCACGTCGATGTGCGCGCCGAGCGTCGAGTAGACTGTCGCCATTTCGAGGCCGATGATGCCGCCGCCGATCACGAGCATCTTTTTCGGGATTTGCCGAAGCTCGAGCGCGCCGGTCGAGTCAATGATGCGCGGATCGGCGGGCAGGAAGGGCAATGTCACCGCTTCCGAGCCCGCGGCAATGATCGCCTTTTCAAACTGCACGGTCGTTTTGCGGCCGTCTTCGGACGTCACCTTGAGAAGGTGCGGGTCGACAAAGACTCCCGTACCCTGCAGCGTCGTGACTTTGCGTGCTTTCGCCATCGCCGCGAGACCATTCGTCAGTTTCGCGACGACGGCATCCTTGTGCGCGGCAAGCTTCTTGAGGTCGATCTCCGGCGCCGGAAACGAGACGCCATGCTTGGCCATGCTCCGGGCCGCATCGATGATGAAAGCGGTATGCAGCAGCGCTTTTGACGGAATGCAGCCGACATTCAGGCAGACACCGCCGAGCACCGGCCAACGATCCACGAGAATGGTCTTCGCACCGAGATCGGCGGCCCGAAATGCCGCGGAGTAACCGCCCGGCCCTGCTCCGATGACAAGTACGTCGCATTCGTAGTCGGCTTTGCCGCCAGATTTCTCAGGAGCCGGGGCAGCCGAAGTTGGTTGGGCCTGTGCCGATGACATGGGCTTTTCGGTGCCCGCTTGCGTTTTAGCTTTCTCGTCGGCATCGAGGATGAGGATCGTACTGCCCTCGCTGACGCGGTCGCCGGTCCTGACGCGCAGTTCGATGACGGTACCGCTTTCCGGCGCAGGCACGTCGAATGATGCCTTATCGCTTTCAAGCGTGATCAGCGGATCTTCCGGCACAACCGTTGCGCCCGGCTTGACGTGCACTTCGACAACCGGAACGTCCTTGAAGTCGCCGAGGTCCGGGACGCGGATTTCCTTCCTGCTCATCGCGATCGTTGATCCCTCACAAAACGAGCTGGCGCACGTCTGCGAGCGCGTCGCAAATCTTGCGAAGGAAACGCGCCGCCTGCGCGCCGTCGATGGCGCGATGGTCGTAGGAAAGGCAGAGCGGCAGCATGAGGCGCGGCTCGAACGTGGCGCCGTTCCAAACGGGCTCTATTTTTGCGCGCACTGCTCCGAGGATGGCGACCTCGGGTGCATTGACGATGGGCGTAAAGGTCGTGCCGCCAATACCTCCGAGGCTCGATATCGAGAACGTGCTTCCTGTTATGTCGGTCGGCGTGATCTTGCGCTCGCGCATGCGTGCCGAAACGCTCGTCAGCTCTTGGCTGAGTTCAAGGATGCCTTTGCGATCGACATCGCGGATGACGGGAACCACGAGCCCGTCCGGCGTATCTACGGCAACGCCAATGTTGTAGTAGCGCTTGAGGATCAGCGCATCCTTTGACGGCGAGAGAGAGGAATTGACGTCGGGGTACTCCTTCAGCGCGGAGACCGCCGACTTCAGCAAGAACGCGACCAACGTTACGCGGTACCCCTTTGCTTTCGCCGTTTCGTCAAGCGTCTTGCGATATGCTTCGAGGTCCGTGATATCGGCTTCGTCCGCATTGGTGACGTGAGGCACGTTGAGCCACGCGCGATGCAGGTTCGGGCCGGTCAACTTTTTCAACCGCGACATCGGCTTCGTTTCGATAGGCCCGTACTTGGCGAAATCCTGGGCGGGTATTTCGGGTATTCCCTGCCCCCCGCCGCCGCCCTCGCTGAGCGCGATGTGGCGTTTCACGTCATCCTTGGTGATACGCCCCTTGTCGCCAGTACCGGTGATCTTCGTCAGATCGACGCCAAGTTCGCGGGCGATCCTGCGAACGGACGGGCTCGCGTGAACGGACCCAAAATCCTTCATCTCTGGCGGAGCGGGTTCGTCGGAACCCGGCACAACGTGTTCGGGTGGCGATGACCTGGCCGGCTTCGGCGGAACTTCGGCATGCGCGTCCTCGCCCTTGCCGTTCCCCGATTTGGACTCCGTCTTGGCCTCGCCTGTCGAAACTTCGAGGCGAATAATTGCGCTGCCCTCGCTGACCTTGTCGCCGATGCCGACCAGAATTTCGGCGACCTTGCCCGTCTCCGGCGACGGCACATCCATCGCTGCCTTATCACTTTCGAGTGTGATCAACGGGTCATCGGTTTTCACCTCGTCGCCGGTCTTCACCTGAATTTCGACGACGGGCACGTTGTCGAAATCGCCGATGTTCGGCACCCTCACGTCTACGAGTGGCATCTTTCCGGCCTGTCGGTTTGTCAGCTGCGAACGGGATTAGGTTTGTCGGGATCGATCCCGTATTTGCGGATGGCTTCCGCCACCTTGATCGAAGGAATCTTGTTTTCGTCCGCCAACGCCTTGAGGGCTGCGACTGTAACGAAATGGCGATCGATCTCAAAAAACGATCTTAGCGTGCGGCGGTAATCCGAACGTCCGAAGCCATCCGTGCCGAGCACGCTGTAGTGGTTCGGGACAGACGGGCGTATCTGATTAGCATAAAGCTTCATGAAATCGGTCGAGGCTACGACAGGTCCATCGCCGCGCTCGGAAATTTTTTGTGTCACATACGGGACGCATGCCGTTTCTGTCGGATGCAGCAGGTTCCACCTTTGGACGTCGTAGGCTTCGCGCGCGAGCTCGGTAAAGCTTGTCACACTCCAAATGTCGGCCTCAACACCCCAATCGTCGCGCAGCAAATCGGCGGCCGCGATGGACTCGCGAAGAATTGCGCCTGAGCCCATCAGCTGCACCTTGTAGCCTTTGGCTTTCTCCGGTGCGGATCTCAGCAGATACATGCCCTTGATGATGCCATCCTCGACGCCCGCGGGCATCGGGGGATGCTCGTAGTTCTCATTCAGCAGCGTCAGATAGAAGTACACATCTTCCTGATCCGTCAGCATGCGTTTCAGACCGTTCTGAATGATGACAGCCACTTCGTAACCGAATGTCGGATCATAGGAGATGCAGTTCGGAACGGTTGCCGAGAGAATGTGGCTGTGCCCGTCCTCGTGCTGAAGGCCTTCGCCGTTAAGCGTCGTCCGGCCCGACGTGCCGCCAAGCAGGAACCCGCGGCAACGCTCATCGCCCGCCGCCCACGCAAGATCGCCGACGCGCTGAAAACCGAACATCGAATAGAAAATGTAGAACGGCACCATAGGCATGTTCGAGGTCGAATAGCTCGTTGCCGCCGCCATCCACGATGCCATCGCTCCAGCTTCGTTGATGCCCTCCTGCAGCATCTGACCGGACTTGTCTTCCTTGTAGAACATGAGTTGGTCAGCATCTTGCGGAACATAGAGCTGCCCGACCTGACTAAAGATGCCGAACTGTCGGAACATGCCTTCCATGCCGAACGTACGGCTTTCATCTGGAACGATCGGCACGATGCGGCGGCCGAGTTCCTTATCGCGCATCAGTGTCGTCAGAACGCGAACGAACGCCATCGTCGTCGATATTTCACGTCCCTCGGAGCCTTTGAGTTGCGTTTCGAAAGTTGAAAGCGGCGGCACAGGAAGCGATTGCGACTTCCGCCGACGCGCCGGAAGATAGCCGCCCAGCGCTTTGCGGGTCTTGTGCAGATAGTCGTCCTCCGGCGATCCTTTCGGAAAGCGGATGAACGGGACGTCCGCGATCTTGTCATCAGCAAGGGGGACCTTGAAGCGGTCGCGAAAGTGCTTCAGCGCATCGATGTCCATTTTCTTCGACTGGTGCGCGAGCATCGTCGCCTCGCCCGCGTTACCCATGCCGTAACCCTTCACGGTCTTCGCGAGGATGCAGGTCGGTTGGTCCTTATGTCGGACCGCGGCGTGGTAGGCCGCATAAACCTTCGACGGGTCGTGCCCGCCGCGTGTCAGGCGCCAGATCTTTTCATCCGACCAATCGGCGACCATCGCTGCCGTCTCCGGATAACGGCCGAAAAAGTGCTCTCGAATGTAAGCGCCATCGCGCGACTTGAAGACCTGATATTCGCCGTCGACGCATTCTTCCATCAACTGGCGAAGCCTGCCGGTCGTATCGCGCGCCAACAGCTCGTCCCATTGCGAGCCCCAGACCACCTTGATGACATTCCATCCGGCACCGCGGAAATTGCGTTCGAGCTCCTGGATGATCTTGCCATTGCCGCGAACAGGGCCATCGAGCCGCTGCAGGTTGCAGTTGATGACGAAGATCAGGTTGTCGAGTCCTTCGCGGCCTGCGAGCGAAATGGCTCCAAGGCTTTCGGGTTCGTCCATCTCGCCATCGCCGCAGAACACCCAGACCTTGCGACCTTCGGTGTCTGCGAGACCGCGGTCTCCGAGATATTTAAGAAAGCGGGCCTGATAGATTGCCATCAGCGGCCCCAGTCCCATCGAGACGGTTGGGAACTGCCAGAAATCCGGCATCAGCCAGGGATGCGGATAAGAGGGAAGGCCGCGACCGCCGACCTCGCGCCGGAAGTGCACGAGCTGGTCCTCGTCGAGGCGCCCTTCGAGAAATGCGCGCGCATAAATTCCGGGTGATGAATGCCCCTGGATCATAATCAGATCACCGCCATGATCCTCCGACGGCGCGTGCCAGAAATGCATGAAGCCCGTTTCGTAAAGCGTCGCGGCCGACTGGTAGCTGGCGATATGGCCGCCAAGCCCAGCCGAATCCTTGTTCGCGCGGACAACCATGGCCGCCGCATTCCAACGGATCGCCGAGACGATCCGGTGCTCGAGTTCACGATCGCCCGGATGCTTGACTTCCTCGCGCAGCGGAATGGTGTTGATGTACGCGGTGCTCGAGGCGAACGGCAGCGCGGCGCCGCTGCGTCGTGCACGCTCGACGACTTCCTTCAGGATATCGTCGGCGCGGCCGGTGCCCTCGAACGCGATGACGGAGGAAATGGACTCTGTCCAGTCGAGTATTTCCGCATCTTCAGGCTTGACGGATTTCCGCTCGTTTTTGTCCATGTCATACCCTGGCGATTGTGACGCTGCGGCGAACACAGTTAAAACTCGGGAAAACCATTTGGGTTCGAGCCGCTGCTACGGACCGCTGCCGGAAAAACGATAGCCAGAGGGTTAAGATCTTTCGACGGCAACGATCATCGTTGGGAGCATGTTAGCGCGCACCCGTACCTTGAAAAATCAGTCCCTCAGTCCAGGTTGAAAAATTCGTAACCGATGACAATATGCGCGCGTTTCAACTGCCCATTGCAACGCAGCGACGAATATCGTTGACGACAGGTCTTTCCGCGCAGAGCTTGACTCTTGGTTGCGTCGCCGACTGCGACGTTCGAGCCAGGGACTTCGGGCATGCCTCACGCTGGCACATCGTTCGTATGCGCGTTTCTTCACCACTATCCGGTACGGTGTGCCTCTTTTACGCTCGCCGTTGCGCTCAACGTGCTGCCTTTTTCATCATCCGCGTCAGCTTATGAGTCGGCATCCGGACCGCGCGTGCGAGGGCTAGGCGTCGTTTCGGCGCCTGTCGACCGGCTGGGTCCGACATTGAGACCCGATCCGCTGATCACCCCGGACTCTGCCTGGATGGGCAGCGGTACGGCTGGCGCGGTGGGCCAAGGAAGAGCCGGGCTGACACCTCTTGTCCCAACGCCTGCTCTGCCGGCGCCCGCAGTTATTCCAACAGTGTCCACCACGGCGCCGGGAACGGGAACGGCGAAAAAGCGCGGCAAAGCGCGCGGGCGGATCATCCTGCAGAAGCCCAACGGCTGAAAGCCGATCAGCACAAAGCGCCTTCGTGCGATGCATCAAAGCCGCGATGCAGTGGAAATCTGCGGACCGAAACGAAATTGTCTGCATCAACGCCAAACTGGTATGGCAGATTCGCAGCCTTGAAACTGTTGCGCAACTCGTAACTCATAGGGAGCTCAACATATGCGCCATATTCCTCTCGTGATGGCGGCTGCCCTTCTTGCCGGGGCTTTCGCGGGCACTCCGGCAGAGGCTAAGTCATGCTTCAAGAAAGCCGCGATCGGTGATGCGCTGACGCAAGATCTGGCAAAGTTCCAGGTCGATGCGATGCTCTTGCAGGCGACCGATTGGAACATCTACTTCACGTACATCTCGAGCGGAACGACACCGGGCTACACGTTCGGCAAGCGCTCGTATCGTTGCACGCCGGGGTCCGCGATCGGTTGGGAGTGCCGCGGATCGGCGACCCTCTGCAAGCTCTGACATCAGCGCGATTGCGATTCGGAAACGCGCGACGCCAAAGTTGACTTAGTGCGTCGCGTATTTTCGTGTGTCCTGGGCCGCCGTTGTTCGCGACGCGACACGCGGCACGCCGCATTTTTCCATCGGTAATGCCGTCGTCGTCCAATTGTTCATCGTCACGCTTACGACGTATCTCCGACAGTCCGGTCCTGCGCCTTCCACGAAGTGCACCTTGAACAGCGCTTCTCCAGGCTTTCTCTGTCGCGGCCAGATGAAGACCCCATTATCCGGGGTTTTGGCGACGGCCCGTTCGATTGCAACTCGGGCGTTGCGAAAATCGGTCGACGAAAAGCGCTTCAGAAGCGCAGGTGAGATGTCTGGATTGAGCCCCGCAGCTTCTGCGCGCGCCTGGTAGGGATCACGTGGTGGTGTGCTAACGTGTTTCACTGACGGTGCTGCAGCGTCTTCAGTCCCATCATCGGTGCTTGCCTCTGTCGACTCCGACTTGATCGCCGGGGGATCCTTGGATTTTACCACTGGAGGCTCGGAGACGGGGGTTGCCACCGGCAGCGGTGGCGGTGCAGCCTGAGCTTGCGGCGGCTCGGCCGGCGGCGATGCGTAGGGAGCGCCGGCGGATGCGCCCTCGTTTGGCGATGTCAATGGAGCCGACGTACCCGCCCTTTGGCTGACGACGTCCGACAGGACTGCTGTCAGCTTGGGCAAATGCGCGAGCAAGGCCCCATCGTCATGGAGCATAGTCCAGCCGCCACCGACCACAATCGCAACAACGACGCACCAGGCGAGCACGTCATTCGCGCGTGAGGCCGGTCCGCCGATTCGTTCGCCGGCCGATAGCTCGAATTCGCTTTCGTGGATGTCATCCGCGTCATATGCGGTCGCGGTGTGAAGCTCAAATGCCGAGGAGCGAAACGGAACCGACATGACGACCCTTCCGTGCCATTTTCCGGTGTCGATATCCCGCTGGCTAAGAAGGAGTCAGAAAATTCCTGGCAAAAAAAAGGCCCGCCGTTCCACATTCACGGCGGGCCTGCAATCAGGCGAAATCTCGAATTGCGCATAATGGTGTATGCGCGGATCGAACATAAGATCCCGCGGTCGAGAGCGCGGTGCGCACCATCAGGGATGGCCGGGAATCTTGTAGCCTGCCAAATACGCGCCGAGCGCCTTGATGTCCGCGTCATCTATCGACTTCATCAAGGCGACCATGCCGATATAGGTCTTGCGGTCGCCCTTATGGAAGTCGGTCATCGTCTTGACCAGGTACTCATCCTGCTGGCCAGCGAGACGCGGCCTGGCCGTATCACCCTGATAGTGCTCCTGGTGACATCCTCTGCAATTCAACGGGTCGAGAACTGAACGCGCCTTGGCCTTGACGTCATCGGATGCGGCTGGCTGCTGCAAATCCGGCCATGGCTTTTTCGAGAAATACGTCGCGAGGGCTTCGATGTCTGTCTTACTGAGCGACTCGACAATGGGGGCCATCTGCTCGTTCGTGCGATGCCCAACCTTGAAATCGTGAAGTTGGTTCAAGAGATATAACCGGTTCTGCCCCCAGATGTTCGGGATCGTCTTGTCGATCGGGACGCCCTTGTCGCCGTGGCAACCGGCGCAAACGGACGCAGTTTCATCTATCGATTGGGCGACTGCCGGGACGGGCTGGACAATGGCGAAATATCCGATCGCCAGAGCGCCAATGAGAAACTCGCTCGCGGTGAGCCTTGTCATTCGAAGTCTCCTGAATATTCCACAAGGAAAGCCGTCGCTTGAAGCAACGTCACACCAAGCGGTATTGAATGCTGATAGCTTGATTGCCTATTCGTGCGGTGGGAGTTTGGTACCGTTTACCTTCGCCCAATCATAAACAGCAATCAAAGGGAATGGCTAGCGTTCTGCAAGGGTGAACTTTCGGGATCTACCGGTGCTTTGCCGCCATGCGGCCAAAAGCCGGTCGCCGTCACGAGCGATCAGGCTTCACTTCGCACCGCGGAATAATGAAATGCGGACGAAGCTGCATTTTCATCGGCTCTTCCCCGGCGCCTGGACGCCTCCGGAAACCGACCGCTTCATTGATGCGAAGTGCAGCGACATTGGCCGATTTCACTTCGCTCTCCAGCGTTTCGATGCCCAGCCCTTCGAAAGCTGCCCGACAGGCGCGCAAGAGCGTAGCATACCCTAAGCCCTCGCCCCTCCCCTCCGCGATGATCAGGCGACCGACCTCGGCGCGCTTCGCTTTGAGATCAATCCGATAGAGAGCGATTGTGCCCACCGGCTTCATGTCAACGGCGCGCCGGACAATAAACATCAGATCGGCCGGGTTTTCGAGATAAGCGCGATACCATGCCTGCTGTTGTTGCGCTTCGATCAGCCGGCCGTCGTTGAACCAGACCCGAATTTCATCCCGATTGCGCCACGTCCGCATCAGTTCGAGATCATCGACACCGATCGGCGTCAAATGGACGGCCTCGTCATGAAGAAATTCTGCGGGGATGACCGGTTTCGACATGGTTCGATGTCAGGCGCTCGCGCTCGCAACGCTCCGCGTTTCCTCGACGCAGGCACGCACGGCCTCGATCACCAGGGCAACATCGCTATCGGAAAGCTGCGGATGGAGAGGGAGCGACAGAACTTGCTGCGATAGCTCGGCGGCCTTCGGGCATGCGGCATGCTGGTCTGCAAACATCGGATATTCGAGATTGTTCCGATAATGGACGCCCGTATTGATGCCTCTCGCATTCAAATCGGCAATCAGCTTTTCGCGCCCAGATATCACGATCTGATAGAGATGGCGCGAGGAAGAACACCCCGGCGCGGTTGGCACCATTTCGATGCCCCGGCGATCAGCGAAACCCTTATCGTAGAGAGCCGATATCGCGCGGCGGCGGGCATTATGTACATCGAGATGCGGCAGCTGCGCCAGCCCAATCGCAGCCATGACCGAATTGCCGTGATACTTGTACCCGACCGACTCGACCTCGTATCGCCATTTATAAGCCGAAGTATCAGCGGCGCGGGCGTAGGTATCCTTATTGATCCCGAGCCAGCTTTTCCGGCGGGCCAGAGCGTCAAGCTCGCCATCGCTAAAGCAGATCATGCCTGCGTCGGCCGTCGGTAGATTCTTGACTGCCTGGAAGGAGTGAACGGTTACGTCCCCGTAAGGCGTCTCGCCGTTGAACCTGGTGCCCGCCATGTGTGCGGCGTCGAGCACGAGGACCAGCTTGTTCTCCCGGCAAATCTCGGAAATGCGCCCGAGCTGGCCGGTATTTCCCCCCAGGCCGACGAAAACGATTGCGCGAGTTCGAGGCGTTATCTTGCGGACAACGTCGTCCGGATCGAGACACAGGAATTCGTCGACGTCGACAAAAACCGGTTTCAGGCCCGCATGCAAAATCGCATGGTTGGTCGACACGAAGGTGATCGGCGTGGTGAGAACCTCGTCGCCCTCGTCCCAACCGTGCTGCTCCTTGTAGATGTCAAGGGCGAGATGCAGGCCGCTGGTCGCCGAATTCAAAAAATGGGCGTGCGGAAGGCCGGTATAATCTTTCCATGCCTCCTCGAATTCGATCGTTTTGAAACCCGCGCCGGTCCATCCCTTTTCCAGGCACTCGCGAATCTCGGAGAGACAGGCTTCGATATCGAATGTCGGGACGAAAAGCTGGATAGCCATGGTGCGGTCCTCGTGCCTCTGCCAACCGCGACGGGTTCGCGACAATCGACGCGGCGGCATGTGACCGTTTTTCGGGACTGCGCAACGTGCTTGCTGGCGCGCAATATCCATCGATTCGAGGCCGCCGGTCATTGGCTGACGCGAATTGGGCGGCGGGCGGGTCACGATTCGCGCAAGGACGAGATATCGCTTTTATCGCAACGCAATAACCGGAGCGACAAAAGGTCTTTATCAGGAGGAAGGCGCGAGGTGACGAGTTTTGTGGCGAACGCCGTTTGAAATCCGTCACCCCGTAATGAGCCTTGCGGCGATTAGGCTGCGCTCGAAACGCGCTCGGCCGATTCCGGACGAGCGAAATGGCTCCAGGCCAACTGAAGTACTACGAGTGCTGCGAAAGATACGAGATTGACTTCGAAGACGCGAGCAACAACAGCCTCCGAGAGCGTTGCCTCAGCCCCCTCGAGCGGCATGCCCGTCAGATAGAGTGCAAGCTGATAGATTGCGAAGGCGATCGGGAACGCGACGGGAAGCGTCAGAATCAGCGACCCGCCGTGTATGCGCTGCACGACCGCATGTGCCACCAGGAATGCGACAATTGTCGAAACGCCAAGTGCCGCTCCCCACGCAACCGTATCGAAGGTTTGCGGGTAATGAAGAAGGCCGAAACCAACGATCTGATTTGACAGCCAAGCGGTAACGACGAGAGCCAAGCCCGTCTTCCGGCTCATCGAGAACGCGGCCAGCGCCGCGATCGCCGCAAGGGGCGCCGCGCAGGCGAACGCCAAGCTCCCCGTGATGCTTAGAGCTGCAATCAATACGATCATGACGATCGTGCTTCCCGAAAAGCGAGTGAAACTATCAACGCGCATAGGTATTTCCTTTCTCTCGTCAGGTCGGAAAAGTGTGGCACTCTTGATATTTCTACGGTGTCACTCGTAGCCAAACAAGAGTGCCGCCCAGTCCGACGGGGACCTCATCAATTCGTGAACCGAATGCCGCCGTAGACGCCGATGCTGGTCGCCAGGAAGCCGTCGGGAATCTCGTAGTGTTCGTCGAACAGGTTATCGATGCGGCCGTAGAGGCTCATCGTGTCGGTCAGCTTGTAGTTCGCCGCGACGTTGACGACGGTGAAGCTCGGCAGGACGACGTTGGCGAACGTCGATCTATCGATGTCGAGTGAGTCGCCGTAGTAGAGCACCGAGCCAGAAATCAGCAGCTTTTCGGTGGGCGTCCAACCGAGAGACAAACTCGCCTTATTGCGGGGGCGTCTCAGCAGCCATGCTCCCGTGTCTTCGTCCGTCGCCTCGGTATAGGTGTAATCGATGCGTGCCCGCAGATTGTCGCTCAGATCGGCCGAGACGAACGCTTCGACACCCTCTGTTTTGGCTTTGCCTATGTTGATCAACGTCGAGATGAACGTTGCAGGGTCATAGGTGCTCTGGATAAGCCCCGTGATGTCGTTGTTGAAATACGTCGCACCGAATTGGGCACGCCCGCGGAATACCGATTGCTCGAACCCCGCGTCGTAGCCAGTGCTCTCTTCCGGCTTCAAATCCGGATTCCCGTAAAAGAGCGAAGATGGATAGTCCTGAAAGCGTTGGCTAAGGCTCGGCGCCTTGAACGCGGTGCCAATGCTGCCTTTGATCTTCGTCCCTGTGGCCTCGATCACGTATGCCGGCGCGACACGCCAGGTCGTATGACCGCCGAAGTTTTCATTATCGTCAAAACGGACGTTGGCAGCGACGAACATGTTGCGAAACACCTCCGACTGAAGCTCAGCGAAGATGCCATTGTTCCATTCCTCGGCAAAAACGTCGGGACCGGTAAATTGCTCGTTCTGATGCTCTGCGCCGGTCACGATGGTGTAACCGGGCGCGACCTTCATCACGCTGTGCCAATCATACTTGATCCGATCACCTTGATAATAGCTGTCACCCAAGTCGCGATCTACGTTCTGCGTTTGCGAGTTTGAATAGTTGATGCCGAAATAGCTCGTCAGATCGCCTCCGAGCGCCCGCCAAACGACTTCGCCGCGTGAATAGAAATCGTCGACGTCCGCCGCGGCCTGATAGTCGGCGGGGTGAGAGGTGTAGGTGACCGGATCGTAGGTGTCGCCGGTGAAATGCAGCGAGCCGTCTATGTAGCGCGTAACGAGATTGACGGTGACGTCTTTCGTCACGTCGACACCGAGCTTCGCCGAATACGTCCAGTTGTCGAACCGATTGGAGAAACGGCGTTCGCCCGGAAGGAGAAGGTCGAACGGTGTGACTGGAATGTCGTCGGCCCGGTAATGCGAGATGTTGACGGCGTAATTGTATTTATCCGTACCGCCGCTGATGCTCGTTGCCTGATTGAACGTCCCGAAGGAGCCGCCCTCGATCATCGTTGTCGCTTTCGGCGGGCCTTTCCCTTTCTTCGTATAGATCAGGATGACACCGCCCAGCGCGTCGGCACCGTAGAGTCCGCTCTGCGGCCCCCTCAAGACTTCGACCCGCTCGATATCTGTAGCAAGCATCTGCCCGAAATCGAATGTGCGGTTCGGTGTGCTCGGATCGCTGACGTCGATGCCGTCGACCAAAACTTTTGTGTGATTGGAGTTGGTGCCGCGCATAAATATTAATGTCTGGCCGCCGGGACCGCCCGTCTGCACGACATCGAGACCTGGGACTGTTTTCAAAACATCGGGCAGCGTGCGCCGCTGCTGCGCCTCGATCTCCTTCGCGGTGATGACCGTGACGGAACTGGCGATTTGATCAAGGGATTGTGGCGTTCCCGTCGGCGCGATCGCGACATCGGAGTTGTCGTTTCCACCGCCCGATGGCGTTCCGGAATTCGAACTCGGAGGCGTCGAACTCTGCTCTGCTGCAGACGGTGCTTTGACATGCTTTGCAGGCAGTCCGTTGGCGTCCGTATCGGTGTTCACAGTGACGGCCGGAAGCTCGGTATCCGGCGAAGCGGGCACTTGCGCTTTCGCGGAGATGGTAGAAATGCCCAGCGTTGCGAACGCGATGAGCGCTCGTCGTCTTCGATAAGCAAAGTGGCACAGCATAAGACCCCTCTGGTCGCGCGACCTAAGGGTGGGCTACCGTTCGACCACGAGTGTCGCTTTCGGGGTGCGCGCGGAGATTTGCATGTGCGGTTCCTGGCGAACCACACTTCCAAAGACTCTTCGCGCGAAAATGCTCTGCCCTTCAGCACAACGACCTGCATGACCGACGTGGTTTCCCACCGGTTGACATACAGCCGCCGCTACGGGTCTCCGCTCTACCGCGCCCCACGCACGGGAGATGGGCAGCTTGTGCCGGCAGGTCTCCTGACTTGCGGCTCGGACGTCTTCTCCGACCTTCCCGAGGATCTCGCTGAGATCGTCAGTGGCTTAATTCGGAGCCGACTCGCCGCTTACAGTTGCGGGGGCAGTCACGGCATTAGTGCAGATGCACCGCACCGTGTTCCCTTTTCATCGACCCTCGGCTTGCGCCGGGAGTCAAAACCGTCACGCCGCGCATTCAAATTGAAACAGGGTGCAGTGTCAACGGCCTCGCGATCGTCCAGCGCGATGCCAAATTATCACTCCGCTCGCTTCCCACTTGTCCAGTGCGAGACCGGTCAAGCCAATTTGGCGTAGGCCTCGATCTCCACCTTCTGCCACGGCCTCAGCATGGACGTAACTTGGATGAGCGTGCTGGCAGGCCGGATCTTGTCGAACGTCTCCAAGTGCGCCTTGGCGACCGCCTCGGCGTCATTGACATCGCGAAGATAGACGACGGTGCGGATGACGTCCGCCGTCGTTGCTCCCGCTTCGCTCAGTGCCTTTTCGATGATTTCCAGCGCAGCACGTGCTTGCTTATAGGCGTCGCTCTTCTCATGGCCCGCAGGCGCACACGTTCCTGAAACATGCACGTCCTTACCGGCCCGCACGGCGCGCGAATATCCAAAGACGGACTCGTAAGCGCCACCGGAAGAAATGTTGACGCGTTTCGTTACATTGCTCTTGGTCATTCGGATTCCATTCTCTCAAATGTTTGCTGCGTCACGAATGCGATACCAGGTCTCGACAGCCGGAACGGCGCGCCTGGCGATTGGATGGGCAGGAAATGCCGGAAAAATCAGATCGTCGAAGGATGTGCGGCCGTCGGGCTTCGCCAGAACCTGCAAAGCGATTTTGTTGCCGAAATAGGTGGCACGGGAGACTCCCGTACCGCAGTAGCCGAGAGCGTAGTGCACGCCCGATGCGGCGCGGCCGAGGTGCGGAACCTCATCAAAGGTGTATCCGATCTTGCCGTCCCAGGCGTGCGTAACGGTTACGTCCTTCAGTTCGGGAAATACGGAAAGCATGTCGCGCGCGAGGTGTCCGAACGCGGCCGGCGAAGCGCTCTGCACCAATCTTCCGATGCGGCCGCCCCAAAGGATGCGCCGCGCATCTGGCGCGCCACGAAAATAGTAGAAGACACGATTGGTGTTGCCGTAAACGCGGTTTTTCGGAAGCAATTTGTCAAAGAGGCTTTCGGAGAGTTCGTCGGTCGCAATGATTGCAGAGCCGACCGAGACGATACGACGGCCAAGCTCGGGGATAAGACCGTCCGTATAGCCATTCGTAGCAATGATTACGTTTTTTGCTCGTGTATCTCCACTACTTGTCGAGACGGTAATTCCGTCGGTCGCGACGGAAATTGCCGTGACGGGTGTGTGATCCAGGATCGTTCCACCTGCCGCTTCTACGCTTTGCATAAGCCCCGCATGGTAGAGACCGGGATGCAATGAGGCATCGTTCGGAAGGACCGAGCCCCCAAAAAAGACATCGGAACCGATTTCCGAGGCCTGCTCCGATTTCGGAACCATAAAACTCTCGACACCGGCGACATCTTTCAGGTCGTCCATGTCTCGAGCCATCGCTTCGTAATGCTCGGGACGGATGGCAGCACGGAAACGGCCACAGCGGCGAAAGTGGCAATTGATCCTTTCATCTGCGATCAACGTCTCGATGTAGTCCAGCATGCGCGTACCTTCGCGCAGCATCTCTTCGGCTTTCTGCCGCCCGCGCAGTGCGATCAACTTCTTGACGCGGAATTTTTGATTGCCGCTGCCGATCTGACCGCCGTTGCGCGTGCTTGCTCCGTATCCCGCGCGGTCGCGCTCGAAAACGACCACCTGGCGTCCGTTGCGAAGAAGCGTCAATGCTGCAGAGAGACCGGTGAATCCAGATCCGACGATCGCGACATCGCATTTACGTGGAATAGTCTTTTCAAGATTTTCCGGCCTGTCGGACAACGCCTCCCACCAATACGGCTTGTACGCGAGCGCGTGAGCGGGATCGCGTTTTCCCGCAGCAAGCTCCGCAGCCGTTGGGTTCCTCGTATGTCCTCCGCTTGAGGTCATGGCGTTCCCCTAAAGTCCCGTCTTTCATGTGTTACAAATTTATTGCATTGTATGCAATAGCGCTGTATGGAGGAAACGACAATAAAAAAGCGGCTTCAAGTTCAGAAAGCCGTGGGAGGAAAATCAGGATGCTGCACGCAGACCACTGGACCTGGCGGCGTGCGCCAGGCCAATACGCGACGCCAGCGAACCTCGACGTCGCTACAGCGAAGCAATTTCTGGCACAAAACCATATCCGCTACGTGCTTGCGCAGTTTGCCGACATCTATGGAGTGGCAAAGAGCAAAGCCGTACCCGTCGAGCATTTCGAAGACATTCTGACCGACGGCGTCGGGTTTGCGGGCGGCGGCGTCTTCGGTATGCGGCTCGCTCCGCATGAGCCGGAGTACATGGTCGTCGGCGATATCTCGACGTTGACGCTCGTTCCATGGGCTCCGGGTTATGCCCGCGTGATGGGCACCGGACTCGTCAACGGCAAGCCGCACCCCATCGATACACGGAATATCCTGAAGGCTCAGATCGCCCGGCTGGCAGAGCGCGGCTGGACCCTGCTCACTGGGATTGAGCCGGAATTCTCGCTGCTTCAACGCAATGCTGACGGATCGATCGCGCCATTCGACAATACCGATGGCCTGCAAAAACCCGCATACGATTATCGCGGCCTGTCACGTGTGCGCACATTCCTTGAACGTGTCACCGAGTGCCTGCAGTCGCTTGGCATCGACGTATATCAGATCGACCACGAGGATGCGAACGGACAGTACGAGATCAATTTCAAGTACGCGGATGCGCTGACTTCGGCAGATCAAATCCTGCTCTTCAAGATGGCGGCCGCCGAAATCGCCCACGAGCTTGGCGCGATCTGCTCGTTCATGCCGAAGCCCAAGAGTTCGATGACGGGCAACGGCATGCATATTCATTGTTCGATTGCCGACGGGAACGGAAAAAACCTCTTCCACGATGCGTCTGATAATTCAGGCATGGGCTTGTCTCAGCTGGCCTACCACTTTATCGGAGGAATCCTCGCTCACGCTCGCCCCTTGACGGCTTTGCTTGCGCCGTCCGTCAATTCCTACAAGCGACTGGTTGTCGGGCGAACGGCATCCGGAACTACGTGGGCGCCTGTTTTCGTCGCTTACGGCGACAACAACCGCACAGCGATGGTCCGCATTCCTTATGGCCGGGTCGAGTTGCGTGTCGGCGATTCCGGGATGAATCCGTATCTCGCGCAAGCCGCGCTTATTGCAGCCGGCCTTGATGGCATCGACCGTAAGCTCGATCCGGGCCCGCCCCAGAACATCAACTTCTATGCGCTGACGCCGGACGAGATCGCGGCAAGGAATATAGAGATCCTTCCGCAATCTCTGGACGAGGCCATCGACGAACTTGAGCGGAGCGATCTCTTCCGGTCGATGCTCGGCAACGACTTCATCGACGAGTTCGTCTCGCTCAAGCAGGAGGAATGGTTGGATTACCACCGGCATGTCTCCGATTGGGAAACACAACGCTACCTCAGCTTCTTCTGAGGCGGTGGACACAGCAGGAGAGAAACAATGTGCGGCATCGCCGGACTCTTCATCAAAGATCCAAAGCTAGAGCCACAGCTCGGGGCGCTTCTGAGCAAAATGACGTCGACCTTGTGCAGCCGTGGTCCGGACTCTGCAGGTTTCGCAATCTATAGCACGGGCGAGGACGGCAAAACGAAGCTGACGATCGCCGGACCGACAGCGTCTTACGATATCGGCGCAGCGGCCGAAAAACTGCGTGCCGCTATCGCTCCAAAAGCGCCGATATCCATTCATTATTCTCACGCCGTACTGGTTCTCAGCGGCGACCAGGCGCGGCGTGCGCGAGATTGGATTGAGGCCAATTTTCCAGAGATCAACGTCGTCAGTGAAGGCCGGCGGCTCGAGATCTTCAAGGAGGTTGGATACCCCGACGATGTTGCGGCGCTATTCGGTATTGGCGCGATGTCCGGCACTCACGGCATCACGCATACGCGAATGGCAACAGAATCTGCGGTGAGCACGGATGGTGCACATCCGTTCTCGACCGGCGCAGACCAATGCCTCGTGCATAACGGCTCGCTTTCAAATCACGCAAGCCTGCGCCGAATGCTGCAAAGCGAGGGCATCAAAATTAAAACTCAGAACGACAGCGAGGTCGCCGCCGGATATCTCACGAAGCAGATGCGGAGCGGCCAATCCCTGGAAGGCGCGCTCAAGTCGAGTCTCGATGATCTCGACGGCTTCTTCACATTCGTCGTCGGCACGGAAAAGGGCTTCGGCGTTCTTCGCGATCCCATCGCCTGCAAACCGGCAGTGATGGCCGAGACCGACGAGTATGTCGCCTTCGCTTCCGAATACAAAAGCCTCGCAGGGCTTCCGGGAATCGCTTCCGCCAAAGTTTGGGAACCGAAGCCAGCGACGGTTTATTTCTGGGAGCGCAGCTAATGCCGACTATAGATCTTTCGAAAACACCGGTGCGCGAACTTAATGCGGCGCTGCATC
Source organism: Hyphomicrobium sp. (assembly GCA_035547255.1). Taxonomy (GTDB): domain Bacteria; phylum Pseudomonadota; class Alphaproteobacteria; order Rhizobiales; family Hyphomicrobiaceae; genus Hyphomicrobium_B. Next base: position 4,978 of record DASZVX010000153.1, on the reverse strand, counting down.
GTCTCAATCCTGAGACGAACGAGACGCTCTGGACCGTTGCCAATCCGGGTGGAGAGCACTCGATCGCCGCGGGCGTCGATGCCGACGTCACCATCAGCATCCAAGGAAACGCCGGCTATTACTGCGGCGGCATGAACAAGCAGGCGACCATCATCGTCGAGGGAAGCGCGGGGCAAGGCGTCGGCGAGAACATGATGTCGGGCCTCATCCACGTTAAGGGCGATGCCAGTCAGAGCGCCGGCGCCACGGGGCGCGGCGGGCGGCTCATCGTCGAGGGTAATGCATCCGCACGCTGCGGCATTTCGATGAAAGGCATCGACATCGTCGTCAAAGGCGACATCGGTCACCTTTCCGCATTCATGGGGCAAAACGGACGGCTTGTCGTGTTTGGCGAAGCGGGCGAAGCGCTCGGAGACTCGCTTTACGAAGCGCACATTTATGTTCGCGGTCCAGTTGCGAGCCTCGGTGCCGATTGCATCGAGAAGCAAATGCGCGACGAGCACAAAGCCGAGCTGCATGAGCTGCTGAAAGCGTCAGGCGAGGCGTTCAAGGTCGATGTCGCGGATTTCCGCCGTTATGGCTCCGCGCGCAAGCTTTACAATTTCAACATCGATAACGCGGGAGCGTACTGATGACCCAGCACGAGCGATCCTGGCCGACGACCACGCCGCGTCAGTCGGCAACCTTCGACGACTATACGCTATCGGAAATCCGTCGCGCGGCTGCAACGGGCATCTACGATATTCGCGGCGGCGGTTCGAAGCGGAAAGTCCCCTGCTTCGATGATCTGCTCCTACTTGGCGCCTCCATGTCGCGCTATCCGCTCGAGGGATACCGCGAGAAATGCGGGACGGACGTCGTGCTCGGCACGCGCTTCGCAAAGAAGCCGCTAAAGCTTTCGATTCCGATCACCATTGCAGGCATGAGTTTCGGTTCGTTGTCGGCCAATGCGAAAGAAGCGCTCGGGCGCGGCGCGTCGCTGGCCGGCACCTCGACGACAACCGGCGACGGCGGCATGACGCCGGAAGAACGCGGTCAATCAAAGTATCTCGTCTATCAGTACCTACCATCGCGGTACGGCATGAATCCGGACGATCTCCGCAAAGCCGACGCTATTGAGATGGTGATCGGCCAAGGGGCCAAACCCGGCGGCGGTGGCATGCTACTCGGTCAAAAGATTTCCGACCGCGTCGCCGAGATGCGCCAGCTTCCCAAGGGTATCGATCAGCGATCGGCGTGCCGGCATCCGGACTGGACCGGCGCCGACGATCTCGAAATCAAGATCAACGAGCTGCGTGAAATCACCGATTGGGAAAAACCCATTTATCTGAAGGTCGGGGCAAGCCGCCCCTATTTCGATGTCAACCTTGCCGTTAAAGCCGGTGCCGATGTCATCGTTCTTGACGGTATGCAAGGCGGTACGGCTGCGACGCAGGAAGTGTTCATTGAGCACGTCGGCATTCCGCTTTTGTCGGCGATCCGCCCGGCTGTTCAAGCGCTTCAGGATCTCGGCATGCATCGCAAGGTGCAGTTGATCGTTTCCGGTGGAATCAGGAACGGCGCCGACGTCGCCAAGGCTCTCGCGATGGGTGCCGATGCGGTGGCCATCGGGACCGCTGCGCTTGTCGCGCTCGGCGACAACGACCCGAAGTGGGAAAAGGAGTACCAAAAGATCGGCAGCCGGGCCGGGTGTTATGACGACTGGCACGAGGGTAAAGACCCGGCGGGTATCACCACCCAGACGCCGGAACTTACCGGACGTCTCGATCCTGTGCTCGCTGGCCGACGCCTTGCAAACTATCTCAAGGTTATGACGCTCGAAGCGCAGACGCTTGCTCGCGCCTGCGGGAAGAATCACTTGCACAATCTCGAGCCTGAAGACCTCGTTGCCCTCACGCTGGAAGCAGCCGCAATGGCTCGCGTTCCGCTTGCCGGCACGTCGTGGGTCCCTGGAGCGAGGTAACCACTCCGCGGTTGCCTCTACTTGCCGGAGACTTGCGAGTCTCCGGCCTTTTTTATGCGCGGTCTCAGGAATTATAAAAGATGATCGCCAGAAACCTTATTCGGTCGTCGAGCAGTTTTTCCGGACCATGCACGACGTCGCCGGAAAAGGTGAACGCATCACCCGGTTCGACAAGATAAGTCCTATCTCCAAAGCGATACTCCATCCGGCCCTGAAGCATGTAAATGAACTCCGTACCGGGATGAGAGAAGCGCGGATAGGATTCGCTTTTCTTGTCCATTTCGATGAAGAAGGGCTCGAAAAGCTTGCGGGGCCCGCGATCGTAGGCAAGCAGTCGATACGTGTGGCCGTATTTCGTCCCGACACGCACGACTTCCATCTGCTCTGCTCGCTTGACGAGCTGGGCGCTTCCCCGTTGGGTGTCCGTCTCCTTGAAAAGGTCGCCGAGGCCGATGCCGACGGCCGCGCATAAGCGTTCCAAAGCATCGAGACTGGCCATAGCCATGCCGTTTTCGATACGGCTTAGCATGGCGCTCGACAGCCCAGCGCCCGCACTCAGATCGGCGAGTGTTAAATTGGCTTCCGAGCGGCGGCGCTTGATAACAGCCCCAATGCGGCTCTCGAGAGGGAGGTTCGCGAAATCCCTGTTGTCCGCCGTATCGGGCGCGGGCTTGCGCGCTGCAGGCCGGCGGATTTTGCGCAGCGGCTTATCCTTGCTCATGTTTTGATGACTTCCCGTGTTTTTTCCGAACCTATTACGACTTCGGAGACAGCGCAATTTTTGTGCAACGGCTAGTCCCGGTTCACAAAATCGGGGATGCTGCTTTGCACATGATACAAAAGTTTATAATGCACACAATGCAAATTGCTTGCGTTGTATGCAATTATATGAATTCATCGCTCCTCATAAATTCCAAGCCTGAAACAGGCCCTGTTCCGTAGGGAGGAGCATTGATGACAATGGTCAGTGAGACGAGAGCGGAGGCTTTTGCCCCCGCCCCGCACCAAGAAGCAGGCCTCCATCGGGCCATCGACTGGAGAGGAGCGTTCTGGATTGCGAGCGGCGTTCCCGCTCTCGTTATGATTTCGATTGGGGGAATGGGCGCGGCCGCGGGCAAGCTCGCGTTTCTCGTATGGGCCATTTCTGTTCTGATGGGCTTCTTCCAGGCCTACAGCTACGCCGAGATCGCGGGCCTGTTCGCGAACAAGTCGGGTGGCGCGGCCGTTTACGGCGCCGCCGCGTGGCTGCGCTATAGCAAGTTCATCGCCCCCTTGTCGGTGTGGTGCAACTGGTATGCTTGGACGCCGGTTCTGTCGCTAGGATGCACGATTGCGGCGGGCTATATCCTGAACGCCATCGCGCCCATTCCAACATTCGCGCCAAACTCACCAGAAGTCGTGGCGTGGCTGCATTCTGCGGCCAACGCGGCAGCCATCGATGGCAAGTCTGCGGAAGAAGCGGCCAAGCTGGCCATTGCCGCCATCACCCAAGTTCACACGCCGCTCCTTCGCAGTTTCACGCTCGTCAACTTTTCCTTCTTCGGCTTTGTCAACGTCGAGATAGGCTCGACCTTCTTCATCGGCGCGGCCCTGATGTTGATGGCCTTTGCCATTCAGCACCGCGGCATTCTCGGAACCGCGCGCGTGCAAATGTGGATCGGGCTCCTGGTCATCGTGCCGATGCTGATCGTCGGTCTTGTTCCCTTCTTCAACGGCAGCGTGCACGCAAATAACTTCGTTCCACTTGTGCCGCCCGTCGGCAACTGGGGGAATGGCGGCTGGACTCAGTTCCTTGGTGCACTGTTCATCGCCGGTTGGTCGACATACGCTTTTGAAACGGCCGTCTGCTACACGCGCGAGTTCAAGAATCCGGCCGTCGATACGAAAAAGTCGATCGTGCGTGCCGGTCTCCTTTGCGTGGTGCTCTATTCCCTCGTCGCTGCAACGTTCCAGGGCTATCTCGGCCTAGAAGGCATGACGGCGCCGGGCATCGTGGATGGAACGGGTGTCGCTGCCGCCATGGGCCAAATGGTGGGCACCGGTTCTACCTTCGTCACGCATCTTCTCGAGATGATGATGGTGCTGGCCCTCATCCTCGCGATCATGATGGCGATGGCGGGCTCATCTCGGACGCTCTACCAAGGCGGCGTCGATGGATGGCTTCCGAAGTACCTCAGCCACGTCAACGAGCACGGCGCGCCGACGAGGGCCATGTGGACGGATTTGATCTTCAATCTTGGGCTGCTGTCATTCGCCTCGTCCGATACGAATGCCTACTACTTCATTCTCGCGATCTCCAACGTCGGCTACATGATTTTCATCTTCCTCAATCTGCAGTCCGTCTGGATCCATCGCATCGACAGCCCGAACATTCCGCGGCCCTATCGCACGCCGAACTGGCTCGTCGCTTTCAACGTCCTCCTCGGCTTCTTCAATCTGTTGTTGATGGGTGCCGGCGCGAAGGTCTGGGGCAATCCGAACTCGCTCTGGTATGGCATTGGCTTTGGGTTGTTGATCCTGCCGGTGTTCTTCTTCCGTCACTATATCCAGGACAAAGGAAAGTTCCCGGATCACATGCTCGTGGACCTGGATCTCAAAAGTCAGGACCTTGGCGAGCGCCGCGCTGGAATCCTACCCTACATCGCTCTCGCGCTCGGAGTCGCCGTGATACTGTTCGGGCACTACTACTTCCAACTGCCGCCGGCATAATCGGCGAAACCCCGCGCGGCACCCGTCGCGCGGGGTCTTCATCCAACAACATGATTATGATGCCGGCGCGTGCGCCGTTTTGCTGTTGCGTTTGACGTTCTCGACAAGCTATGTCGGTGAGCGAGGCGCATGAACCGCCTCGGCTAACGAACGTCAAAATGGGACTGCGGGCACCTTTGCCTCGCTCCTAGCGGACTGCGCGACCGGATCGCGCCGCGAGGTACCCACACATGAATTGCGATTCACACTGCTTCTTTCTCATACCTCAGAGATCTCTACGAGCACCTCCGCTCGCTGAGCACGGGC
>DASZVX010000152.1:0-1533 GCA_035547255.1 Hyphomicrobium sp. | reverse complement strand
GATCCGCGCTAAATCAGATTTTCCGAAACGATCTGCCGAAGCTCTGATGAGCGTCAGGCCGCTTTACCAGCCGCACCCCCCTTGCGCGTTTGGTTCGCATGCTGACTGAGGAAGCGCACGAAGCTGCGCACGAGCTGCCGGTCACCGTCGCTTTTCCGATAGGCCGCGAAGTGGCTCGACACGAACTGATAGGTTTGCGGCCGGAGCTCGCGCATCGAACCTTGCTTTGACCAGCTCTCGCCGATGTGCCGCGGCAGAAAGCCGATGAAATAGCCGGACAGGATCAGCATCACCTGCGCTTCCATCTGAACGACGTTGCCTGACGCACGCGGATGATCGGCGCGATAGAGATCGTCGAACTGCCGATAACCGCGTACCGAGAACTGTGCCCTTTCGATCGCCTCCCGCGTAATCGCCGATGTCGGAGCGTCAAACAGCGGATGACCCTTGCCGCAATAAAGCCCATGCGGCTCGCGGTGCAAAGCAACGTACGTGACACCCGGCGCTTTCTGCGAGAACGGCCCAATGACAACGTCGCGGCGACCGTCCGCGATGGCTTGCTCAAGGTGATTCGGTGTTCCGAGTTCAAGATCGATGAACACGTTCTCGGCGTTTTCCATGAAGCGGCCGACGACGTGCTGCAGCCCAAGCGCCGAATTCGTGACGATGCCATCGACGATTCCGATGCGAAGCCGCCCGACGAGTTGACCGTTGTACTGGCCGACCCGTTCCTCGAAGGAGCTAATCTCCGCAAAGAGCTTTTGGGTCGCGATATAGGTTGCTTCGCCGAAAGGCGTCAGCCGGAACCCTCGTCGTCCGCGTACGCACAATTGCGCGCCGAGCCTGCGCTCAAGCGCCGCAAGGTGGGTGCTGAGGGTGGGTTGGGAGAGATTGAGCGCAATCTGAGCATCGGCGAAGCTACCGGCTTCAACCAGCGTCATAAACACCCGTAAAAGGCGGATATCGATGTTATCGAGCCGACGCATCGAAACTCCTTCGCACAAAGCAGCATCACATCACATCGACAGTTTTCAATGTATCGTTTAAATAATCAATATTTTCATAGATGTTATTTTAGCCAACTCTCCATTGCCGAAATCGTGTCGTCAGCGAGGGGTTATGACCATGCATATGGCAATAGGGTTCCGCCGGTTCACCGGCGTCGGTCTGGCAGTGGCGCTTTGGGCTGGCGTATCGGTCGCCGCAACCGCTGCACATGCCGACGAGAAAATCCGCATTCTCTGCCCGACCTGGAGCGGATACGCGCCGGTCTTCGTCGCGCAGGATCTTGGCTACTTCAAAAAGCTTGGCATCGACGTCGACATCAAGTTTGAGGACGAACGCGCCAACGTCATGGCCGCGATGGACCGCAAGGACATCGAGATGGATATGCGCACCGTCGGCGAATATCAGGGCAAGCCGCGCGACGCCAAGACGCCTGGCGTCATCATCGGCACCATCGACGAGTCGCTTGGCGGTGACGGCGTCATCGCGCCGGGCGACATCACCTCCGTCGAGCAGCTCAAAGGCAAG
>DASZVX010000151.1:0-3321 GCA_035547255.1 Hyphomicrobium sp. | reverse complement strand
GACCTGCCTCAAACACGTCGCCTGACCCTGTTGATGCAAATCAATGATGCACCCTCTGGCCGGTCTAGATTTGACATTGGCTGCAAAGAGGGCAACGCCGATGCTTCGATCAAGCTACTTACAGAACGAGCTACAGACTCTGAAGGGCGAGGTATCACACCTGTTGAATAGGACAGGTGACAAATTTTTTGACGCCGCAAAGAGCCGCGCCGACGAGCTTTCCGACCAGATCAAGACCGCTGTGGACGAGCTCGGTAGCATGCTCGATACGGAGGAAAATCGTATTGAAGCGTTGATCGCGGAGCGACCGATCGCAACGACAGCGAGCTCATTCGCGCTTGGCGTGGTCGTCGGCTTCATGCTTGGGAAACATTGAAATGAACAGCGATGCGATCGTCAGAAGCCTTCGCGCTCTGTGGCGCTCCGATCGGATCATCGCTGACATCCGCTTGCACCAGATGTTGACCGGCCTCGGCTTGCGCGCGCTCGCCGCTCTGATTGCCGCATTCGGCTTACTGATGTTGGAATTGTCCGCCTATTTTGCCTTGGTCCAGGTCTGGAATGCGATGTTGGCGGCCGCTGTTCTCGGAGGAATCAATTTCACGATTGCGGCGATATTTCTTGTGGTTGCCGCACGCTCACCCGCCAGCCGGGAGCTAGACTTAGCTACAGAGGTTCATAGCTCTGCCGTGGAGGCACTTCAGCTGGAGGCGCGCGCGATGCAATCGCAGATCGCCGGAGCGATACGCCATCCGCTGAACAGCACATTGCCGGCTCTAATGGTGCCGCTAATCATGCTGGTGATCAGAAACCTGAAGTCCAAAGTTGCGGATAAGCCGATGTCGCCAGCCAACAAAGGCTGACAATGCCGATCTTCGTTTCATTTGAAAAAGGTGTTCGCATATGTCGAAAGCTCAGTCGAAACCGATTCTGAATACCTCTCTGCCGGCACAATTCCGGCAGATTCGTCTCGAGCTTGCGCGCGAACCTGATCATCCCGAGGGGGAGCACGGCGTCGCCTATACGATCATCGCACCTTTGAATCCCGATGGGCGTATCGACCCCAAGCTATGGAAATCGCACCGTGATGCTTGTCGGGTGGCACGTCGACGCTCCAAGGAGGCAGATCAGCTTGGCCATCTGGTTCATCGTCCTGGCGGTAATTGGGAGTTCCACTATAACGGCAACGCCAATCTGCCCGACGAAAGCGGCTACCATTTCGCAGACGAACATTTTGTTGTCGGCGAATATGTTTCTGTGAGCGAGCGCGGCAAGATGCATACCTATCGTGTGACATCAGTCGAACGCCTGTAGCGCAGCGAGATACCGCTGACATGGGTTTCCCTTTGCCATTGGCCATCGAAACCTGAAAATCACCTGCGATGTCCGATGATAGCAGCACCCCCACATCTCGCGCGCGGTTGAGAGTACGCCGGGTGAGCCTGGATACTGGTCGCGAAAACGTGGTTGTCATTTCACGCCATTCCCGGGCGTTGCGAGCCGATATCTTCCGCGGCTTTAGCCGCGTGGAGTTGCAAACAGGTTCGAAAGTGCTGCTGGCAACCCTGCTAATAACTGACGATGATACTCTCGTTGGCCCCGACGATGTCGGCTTGTCCGAGCCGGCTTTCCAGCGCTTCTCTGAACCGCTGGGCGCCTCGGTCACGATTGGTCCTTCGGCGTCTCCCGAGAGCCTCGATGCCGTTCGCGCCAAGATACAGGGTCAAGTCCTGCAGCCCGCGGACATCCAGGGCATCATCGGCGACATCACCCGTTATCGCTACTCCGACATGGAGATCGCAGCGTTTCTTGCCGGATCGGCAAGCTTCATGACCAGCACTGAGCTGCTCGCCCTGGTGAAGGCTATGGCAAATGCCGGCACCCAGCTAAAGTGGCCGAGCGCTATCGTTGTAGACAAGCATTGCATTGGCGGTATTCCAGGCAACCGAACCTCAATGATCGCGGTTCCGATCGTGGCGGCGCACGGACTTACGATCCCCAAGACATCCTCGCGAGCGATCACCTCGCCCGCCGGAACCGCCGACACCATGGAGGTACTCGCCAGAGTCGATGTCAACGTCGACGAGATGAGGGAGATCGTTGCCGCATGCCGAGGCTGCCTGGTTTGGGGCGGGCACGTCAATCTCTCGCCGGCTGATGATATTCTGATCTCCGTGGAACGACCACTCAGTCTCGATATCCGCGAGCAGATGGTGGCTTCCATCATGTCGAAGAAGGTCGCCGCCGGCGCCACTCATCTGCTGATTGATCTGCCGGTCGGCCCGACAGCAAAAGTAGCCAGCTCTGCCGAAGCGATGCGACTACGAAAACTGTTTGAATTTGTCGGCGACCACTTCGGAATTACTGTGGAAGCGATCATGACCGACGGGCGTCAACCGATCGGTCGAGGCATTGGCCCAGTGTTTGAAGCCGAAGACGTCATGTCGGTGCTGGCCAACAACACCACTGCGCCGGCCGACCTGCGCGAAAAGTCACTACGTCTAGCGGCGCATCTTCTGGAATACGACCCCCAATTGCGAGGCGGAGCCGGTTACGCCCGCGCGCGAGAATTGCTCGAGAGCGGCGCGGCAATGAGGCAAATGCAGGCAATAATCGATGCCCAGGGGCCCTCGAACTGCCGCACCGATGTTGGCAAACTCACTTTCGACGTTCTCGCAGCGAACGACGGTACGATTTCCGAAATTGACTGTCTGCGATTGAATCGCCTCGCCCGCACCGCAGGCGCGCCAATCGACAAAGGCGCTGGCATCAGGATATTCGGAAAAATTGGTGATCACGTCGAGAAAGGACAGCCGCTCTATCGGATTCATGCATATGACCGGTCAGAACTCGATCTCGCCACGAGCGCTGCAAAGGCGAACTGCGGTTACACCATCGGTGCCGAACCTCCGATGATCGGAGAGATCACCCCATGAAAGAGGTTATGGTTCAGAGTTTGCCATGCTCTTCATGCGATGCTGCTCGCCTTGCCGCACGGCTGGACATTCCGTTCCAGGAGATTGCAGTTCATCGGTTTCCAGATGACGAGCTACGTGTGACCGTCGCCCCCCCATCGCCCACGACTATCATTTACATCTCGCTAGATCGGCCAAACGAGAAACTAATTGCGATGACCTTTGCTGCCGAGGCACTACGGCGCGAAGGAGCGAAACGCCTCGTCTTACTGGCACCTTACCTTTGCTATATGCGTCAGGACACAGCTTTCCATCCTGGCGAAGCAGTCAGCCAGCGAATCGTCGGCGCGATGATTGCCGGACACGTCGATCGCGTAATCACGGTCGATGCGCATTTGCACCGCAC
>DASZVX010000150.1:0-3314 GCA_035547255.1 Hyphomicrobium sp. | reverse complement strand
GAAAACCCTCAACGGCCACGAATTCCGCGAACCCGACAGTCTGGATGTCGTCGGCATCTTCCCCGACTATCCGTCAGCTTATGCTGCCTGGAAAAGCGCGGCCCAGCGCTCCGTCGACAACGCCATGATGCGCTATTTCGTCGTTCCGCTGCATCGGATGCTCGACTTCTCACAGCCGACAACTGCCGCGACGTGACGGATCTCCTGAAGAAAGCCGAGAAGAAACCGCGGCCGAAGCTCCGGCTCGATGCCGCCTCGCGCGCGCTGCTTGCGCGGTTCGTGCGCGATTGGGTATGGCCGCGCCGCTGGCAGCTCGCCTGGACGCTTTTCCTCACGACCTGCCTTGCCGCCGTCACGGGCGGCTATCCGGGCGTCATCAAGAAATCGTTCGATCTGTTGATGGGCGGCAAGCCCGGCGCCCTACCCTACGTTCTGGTTGCCATCGTCGGAATAACGCTCGCGCGTGCGACGTTGCTGTTTCTGCAGGCCGTCGCGACAAGCCGGTTCGTGCTGCGCATGACGTCGGACATGCAGAAGATGGCGTTCCGGCATCTCATCAACGCCGATTTCGCGCGCCTCTCGCGCGAGACGCCGGGGCGGCTGGTGTCGCGACTGACGAACGACATCGGTTTCATTCAGAGCGCGCTGACGGCGACACTGAACTCGATCTTCCGTGATACGTTTTCGGTCATCGCGCTCGTCATTGCGATGCTCTATCTCGACTGGGCGATGACGCTCATCGTGCTGGGCGTCTATCCGCTGGCCGCCATTCCCGTTGCCTCGATCAGTCATCGGCTGCGTCGCGTCGCCAAGCAGACGCAAAGCGGCCTCGGCGACATGACATCGCTGCTGACTGAGAAGCTTTCCGGCGCCCGGCTGATCAAATCATTTCAGCTCGAAAACTATGCCGCCGACCGGCTCGATTCGATGTTCGAGCAGATCTATTCGCTGCGGATGAAGTCCGTCCGGACGCGGGCGCGGATGGATCCGATCCTTGAGGTTCTGGGCGGCGTCGCGATTGCGGGCGTCGTGGGCTTCGCATATTTGCGTATTTCGCAGGGCATCTCGTCGGTCGGCGATTTCATGGGTTTCGTGACAGCGCTGATGATGGCCGCGCAGCCGATCAAATCGCTCGGCAATCTGACGGGTCGCCTGCAGGAAGGCCTTGCCGCCGCGGAAAGTTTCTATGGCCTGATCGACGAACTGCCGTCGATCACGGACAAGCCCGGCGCCAAGACGCTTGCTATTTCAAAAGGCGAAATCGCGTTCCGCAACGTCTCGTTCGCCTACGACAAGACGTCCGAGGAACGTGCTGTGCATGGGTTCACGCTCGACGTGCCGGGCGGATCGACGATCGCGCTCGTGGGCCGCTCTGGCGCCGGAAAATCGACGATCATCAACCTCGTGCCCCGGCTCTTTGACGCGACGGAAGGGCAGATCCTGATCGACGGCCAGGACGTCATGGATGTCACGCTCAAATCGCTGCGCGATCAGATCGCGATCGTCAGCCAGGACATCACGCTTTTCGACGATACGATCGAAGCGAACATCCGCCTCGGGCGGCTCGGCGCGAGCGAGGCCGATATCATCGAAGCTGCGAAGGCCGCTGCCGCGCACGACTTCATCATGACGCTGCCCGACGGCTACAAGACGATCATCGGCGATCGCGGCAGCCGACTTTCTGGCGGACAGCGTCAGCGTTTGGCGTTAGCGCGCGCGATCCTGAAGAATGCGCCGATCCTGCTGCTCGACGAAGCGACGAGCGCGCTCGATAACGAGAGCGAGCAGCTCGTGCAGGAAGCGCTGGCGAAATTCACCCGCACGCGCACGACGCTCGTCATCGCGCATCGGCTTTCAACGGTACAGAATGCCGACGTCATTTGCGTGATGGACGGCGGCCGCATCGTCGAACGCGGCAGGCACTCGGAATTGATTGCGCGAAACGGTTCTTATGCGCGGCTCAACCGCTCGGCGAGCGGTCCGCAGGCGATGATCGCCAATTGATCTCGCATAATGCCTATGCCAGCCGGCGCGAAGTTACTCGCGGCGAAGGATGCCGTTGACGAGGCGGTTGGCCCACCCGCGCGCCTTGAACGTCGTGCTGACCTCGCGGGCGTCATAAACCGTGTTGACCCAATCCCAGAAGCCGATGCCTGTCTGTGCCTCGGCTTCGAGATAACGATCGAAGACCGCATCGATCACTCCGGTGTCGGCACTCCGGATGTGTCCGTAGCGAAACGAAAGCTGGTCAACGGCTTCGCGAATCGGAACACCGTCGTGGATATGACGCACCATGACGCTCATCAGACCGGCCCGGTCGGCACCCGACTTGCAGTGCACCAGAATCGGAAATTCGACCTTTTCAAGCAGATCCTTGATCGACTGGAACTCGGCGCGCGTCGGCGCGGCGCGAGAACGCAGCCGCAAGTCCGCAAGGGCGATGCCGTGACGCGTGCACGCCCGCTGCTCCAGCCAGCGCGTCCCAAAAGACTGCTCAGGCCCGCGTAAATTGACGACAGTTCGGATTCCTCGCCGCGCGGCCCAGGAAATGTGATGTGGAGCAGGTTGTGCGGAACGCCAGACGTCTTTGGAGATATGATGGCGATTGTTATATAGGATGCGAACGATGCCATAATCGATAAATAGCATCTCGGCGTAACAAAGCGCTGGCGCAAATCTAGAACGCATCCAAGGTGGCGAGGCGTGCACTGCATTATGCAATAGCGCACCGCTCTTGCGTCGCAATCCGCGTTTTGCCTGCTTAAGGAGGCTTGCCATCAGGAGTTGTCTCGATGCTCCCGATTAGCGGGCAGCCCTTCTGCTATGATTTCACCAGCGACGGCTCGGGGGGTCATGTTCGTTTACAAAACGCCATAAAAAGCCACGCCCGTTCGCAATTGAACTTGCTAGTTATTCGCTATAGCAACGTGCTGCAAGGGGCTTGAAGAACCACGTCCTGCGTCGCGCACAACCTTCCGCTTACCTCACAATTAAGGCAGCCCCTGCTCGCATGGCCAAAATCAATAAGCAGCTTATGCGGCTAGGCGGACAAACCGCTGCTCGTATCATTCGGCTCGTTGCTCAATCCTCGACCGTTATCCACGAACCGCCGGACCTGATGAAGCGTCTTAGCGAGGCGCACCCGTGCATTGCGGCGTGTTGGCACGGCCAGTTCATGATGGTTGCGACGCTGCGGCCGGAGAATGTGAAAATTGCCGCAATGGTCGCACGCCACGGCGACGCGGAAATCATTAGCGAAACGCTCCAGGCCATCGACGTTCAGCTGATTCGCGGCGCAGGCGCGGGCTACCGAA